>CAZGJP010000004.1:2102-35718 GCA_964526605.1 uncultured Lentisphaera sp. | reverse complement strand
GCTACGTCAGATCCTCCGCCATTCATCGTCTGTGATTGGTCATTGGTCATTGGCTATTGGTCATCCCTCCCTCACTTCGCCATCATCATCGCCAGCGACCAAAGCGTCCCGGCCGCTATCGCTATGCCGTATGGAACCGTCGGAACGTTCCTCAATCCATCCGGATTTCTTCTCCTGCGCCCGGTCAGTATCCTGAACATGTCCGACAATGTGGAAAGCAGCCGTCCCTCCCATATGGCGTATCCAAGCGCGATGATCCCTCCTGCCAGGACCGTGTAGTATAGCGTCCAGAGCACGGCTGGGAATCCGACGACCGCGCCGACCGCGCCCATGAGCTTGAAGTCCCCTACCCCGAGCAATACAGCGTTTCAGAACGGCAAAAAGACCCCCGCACCGACAACCATGCCAACGAGGGAGCTCCTGAACATCCCCGCCCCCCCGACGAAGAGGGAGACAAGAAGCGCAGCGGCCATGCTCCCCAGCGTGAGCCAGTTTGGGATCCGTCTGCTCTTCACCTCCGTGTATGCCGCGATGCAGAGCATCGGGGGAAGCAGTATGTATAAAGACTCGCGCAACATATTATTTCAACCTCAGGATCATGGACCCACGGCACATGATGCCCGCGCGTCCCACCGCTCCCCTAGAAAATCGGCATTGTTATCAGAAAGACCCTCAGCAGGAGCTCCTTCCTGAGGAATTCATAGGCCGGGCCGTTGGGAAGCAAGGGGGCGAAGGCGACGACGGCCACAAATGCGAAAAGCATCGTGTATTCGAGAAAAACCGTCGCCCTCTCGGACGACAGCCTGCGGAAAAGCAAGGATAGACGGTCCGAATTCTTCATATGCATATTCCGTCCATGTAAACACTCAGCGAATATTCACTTGCTGGAGCACGGGCTCCAGCCCGAGTCATGAAATCGGCCCAGCGAGAAACAGCCTCAAGGCTATTTGCCTCCGCTCATCTGGTTGTTCACGTCCTGGACCTTGCCTGAAAGAGTATTGAAAAGTTCCTTCAAGTGCTTTCCGAATCCTGCCACGGCGATTGAGACGGCAATGCCGATGAGGGCGCAGAGCATGGCGTATTCGAGGAAATTGACTCCTGAATCGCCAAGCAGTCTGCGCAGGACGCGATTGCTTTTTATTTTCCTCGGCATGTCACTGAGCCGGCGTGAAGTCGCCGTCAATGGTCGCGCCTTTGACGCTTGTCTCGACCTGCTGGGCTTTTGTTCCGCTTTCGGTGAAGACTCCCTTGACATGCTTACCGAAGAACGCCGCAGCTATCGCAACGACTATTGCGATGAGCCCCGCGAGCATGGCGTATTCGATGAATGTCGCACCGGATTCCTTCGCAAGTCTTCTTGTCTTCATGATGATATCTCCTGTTTGTTTTGAATTATTTCTTGTCGTCCTTCTTCTTGTCCGAATCGCCGGCCAGCTTCTCGAGCTTCTGCGCAATCAGATCCAGCTTGTAGTAGATGAGCACCGCGCAGAACGCAATGACTGCGATCAGCAGGAACTCAGCATCATTCTCCGAAATGTGGTTCCACATCATGGCCCCCTTTGTTCTGGTTTTGAAGTCAAAATCATTTTAAGCTAATGCCATGCAGCTAAAAATCAATCTGGGCAAATAAAAAAAATGCCTTTGCGATTTACTGTCCGGAAGGTTAATGTATGCGACCTAAAAAAAGGACAATCATAAAATGAGAATGTCGAAACTCGTCGGAAGAAGAATCAAGGAGGCGCCGAAGGACGCAAAGACCGCAAGCCACATATTCCTGATAAGAGGCGGATACATCCGCCCAGTGTCCGCAGGCATATACTCCCTCCTCCCGACCGGACATAGGATATGCGCCAAGATCGAGAGGATAATCCGAGAGGAGATGAACGCGATCGAAGGACAGGAGGTGACCATGCCGGTGGTCCTCCCAAGAGAACTATGGGACGAGTCCGGAAGATACGGATCCGTCGGAGATGAACTGCTACGATTCAAGGATAGAAACGAGAAGGACATGCTCCTGGCCATGACCCACGAGGAGGCGGTGGTCCACCTCACGCGCACGGAAGTGAACAGCTACAAGCAGCTCCCGGCCATGCTCTATCAGATACAGACCAAATACCGCGACGAGGCCCGCCCCCGCGCCGGCCTCATCCGTGTCCGCGAATTCAAGATGAAGGACGCATACTCATTCCACGCCGACCAGAAATCCCTCGACGAATATTATCTCAGGGCTCTTCGCGCATACGAACGGATATTCAGACGCTGCGGCATGAAGGATGTCGCATGCATCGAGTCCAATCCGGGGATGATGGGCGGCAACGAATCCCACGAGTTCATGGCGATAGCTGATTGCGGCGAAGACACGATATTCATGTCGCCGGATGGATCATACAAGGCGAACAGGGAGGTCGCCACCTCAGCAGTGAAATTCCATAAGTCGGAAGCTCTCCCCCTCGAGAAGGTCGCAACCACGGTAAAAAAGACCATCGAGGAGGTAGCGGAATTTCTAGGACAGAAGATGGAAAACACTGGCAAGGCGGTATTCTACAGGACGAAGGACGACCAGCTCGTCTTCGCCATGATCCGGGGCGACTTCGAAGTCAATGAAAGCAAGCTCAAGAGGCTGCTCAAGCTTGACGATCTCGCATTCGCCGACGACAAGCTCATACGCTCATGCGGCGCAGAGCCCGGATACGCATCCCCCATGAATCTCGACCCGGAGAAGGTGAAAATCATAGTTGACCGCTCCGCGGCGGAATCATCAAACCTGACTGTCGGAGCCAACGAGCCGGACCACCACGTCAAGAACTTCAACTTCGAGAGGGACATGCCGGCTGAAGTCGAAGTCGCGGACATCGCCTGCGCACGCGAAGGCGACCCCTGCCCCGCCACGGGAAAGCCCCTGCTCATGAAACGCGGCATCGAGGTCGGCAACATATTCAAGCTCGGAACGAAATATTCTTCCTCCATGAAATGCGAATTCCTCGATTCCAACGGCAGGAAACAGACCATGATAATGGGCTGCTACGGCATAGGCGTCGGAAGAACAATGGCCGCAGTGTTGGAGCAGTGCAACGACCAGTTCGGCCCGATCTGGCCGGCAAGCATATCCCCCTTCGATCTCCACCTCTGCGCACTAAACCCGAATCAGGAAGGCGTCGGTGCGAAAGCGGACGAAATATATGGATCCATGCTCTCCGCAGGAATTGATACCATCTATGATGACCGCGGGGAGAAAGCCGGATTCATGTTCAACGATGCCGACCTCGTCGGAGTCCCGTTCAGGATAATAATCTCTCCAAAGACCCTCGCCCAGGGGAAGGTCGAATTCAAACGCCGCGGAGAAAAGGAAGTCAGCCTGCTCGATATCGCCGGCCTGGCCGGGACAATCTCTAAAATGATTGCTGAGGAAAAAAAGAAATTTGAGCCAATCCCCTTGGCAGTTCCCCGGCCGGGCGGTGGGATTGCCAACGGGATTTAGCTTCAACGCTCATGATTTTGCGGAGGATGCCTCCGCTGGTGCCTCCCTTCCAAATTTCATGAAGATGATCGTTCCAATCAGGCCGAGGATGCTTGATATCCCCAGATTGAGTCCCGGTGACTTCTGCCACAGGATTCCCGCCGATAGAGCCACGATGCCGACAATCACATCCCGCACGAGATAGTAGGCTCCGAACGTCGCGGCCTTCGCGTATTCCGGTGCAAGATCAAGTATGAGAGACTTCCTTGTAGGCTCGCCGAACTCCTTCAAGCCTCTTATCACAAATGCAAAGACGAGAAGCGGGACAAGCAGAGAGGGTCTGCCCGTCCATTCAGGGATTTTCCCAGCAAGGTAGAGTATAATCGGAAAAATTGTAAAAAAGCAAAATGTGATCGAGACATAGAGCTTTTTGCTGCCGCGGTCGGCAAGCCAGGCGATAGGCAGATAGACCGCCACTGCGACGAACATCTCAATCGCGGTAAGCCATCCGAAGAAGAATTCGCTCCTTTTCAGGTGATTGCAGACCCACACGGCCAGAAATGCGTATGGCAGCTGCTCGCAGAAGCGAATCAAAACATCCGCGGCGAGAAGCGTTTTGAGCTCCTTCGGGAATTTCCTCAGCGAATCCCGCAGCGCAGCCGGTGGCAGATCACCCGCCGAATCATCCTTCACCATGAAATGCATTACCAGGACTGACAGCAGCGCGAGGCCGAACGCCGCGATGAATGCAATCTTGATTCCTGCAAGCACACCGAAGCTGCCTATCAGAATTCCCCCGAGTATCGGTCCGAGCGCCATTGGGAAGCGCCTCACCAGTGAATGAAGAGTCACACCGAAGACGCGGCGGTTCTTCGGCACACTCCTGTTTATGAGACTCATTATCGCCGGCAGCGATATCGCAGTCCATGATATGAAGAACAGCGAACCGACGAAGACCGCCCACCATGTCTCGACGACTATGACGATGAGAAATCCGAATGCGGCCGCCAGGGTGAAGAATATCAACGCCTTCTTGCCGCCGAATCTGTCGCTGGCCCATCCGCCGGGAAATGAATACAAGGCCGACAGGATGTTGTCAAAACCGTTCAACGCTCCCATTATGAATGGGGTCGCGCCAAGAACGCCGAGATAGAGCGGGATGAATCTCTCCGCCATCTTCTCGCCAAGCCCGACGAATACGACCATCACGAGCATGCTCACGACGGATCTGTTGAAGATGGAGCTTTCAAGACGCATGATGCCAGACCATGGATTCAGGATTCAAGACCCAGGAGACTTGACGCGTACGTATTCACTAAACTACGCTTGACTGTGCGTTGCACGCACTCTGACGGCTTCGTTTAGCGAATCCGTACTAACAATAAAAAGCGCGCTTTTTATTGTATGTAAAGATTCACTGGACAACGTAGTTCAGTGAAGATTTACCTTGACGCTTTATACTTGAAACTTGCCGTTGGCCCACAAGTTCCCCCTACAATGAGGGAACAAAGCTAAATCTAGGTTGCACCGGCATATATGCAAATAAAAATCTTTTGATTCGGGCTTGACATTTTCAAGAGGCCGATTATATTCCCCATCAGTGGGGGAGGTGTTTAAAATGGTTCGTGCCGGGAGAAGAAGGAAGAGTTCTTTGTCCTCCAGCGACAGAGGGGTGCTGTCGTCTGTCGCCAGGACGCTTTCCCTGCTCGACTACCTTTGCTCCTGCGGTTGCGCGGGAGTCTCCGACATCTCCAGGGCTTTGCACGGGACGAAGAGCACCGTGTTCAGGATGCTTGCGACGCTCGAGAAGCATGGCTTCGTGTCTCAGTGTTCGCGAAGCGGCCTCTACTGCATCGGGGGAAAGGTTTTCCAGATCGCCCGGAATGCCGCCCGCAGCATGCGCAAGGATATCGGCAGGATATCCTCTTCCCTGAGGCGCATAGCCGATGCCACCGGGGAGAATGCCATCTTCGCGGCCATCGATCCGTCAATGACGGATGCGGTCGTGATCCACGAGGAGCTTTCGGCAAACCCCGTGATAGCACGTCCCATGCACTTCGAAAGGTTTTCCCTTCTTGATTGTCCTGCGGGAATATTGTATCTTGCATCGTTGCCGCCTTCCGATGCCAAAGACATCCTGACGACCATCCTCGGACGGCGGAAGGGCAGGAAAGCGGATTCATCCCTCATGGATAAGACACTTGCTCTTGTCGCCGAATGCCGCAGAAAGTCTTATGCGCTTTCGCGACGCGGGAAGTCTGGCGAGATATCCATCCTTGGAGTCTATGTCCCCCAGTCGTCCGCCGGTTTCCACGGCGCGCTGATGATATCGGGGCCCACTTCGAGGAACACCCCGTCCAGCGTCCGCAAATGGTCGGCGATACTCCTTCGCGAGGCGGCTGCCCTCAAATAGCTGGAAATCCACCTGCTCCCGCGCTTGACATTCTCCTTTGACGTGATATCCTACCATGGTTAATGGGAAATCGTTCCGTTTATCGGAAAATCAATTTTTCAATCCGCCGGAGCCTCTGGCGGAATAGGAGAACAGCCGGATGTGCGATGACGACAAAAAGGTTCCGCAGGTGCTGGGAAACGATGTTGAATCTTGCGAGGGCTGTGGGCGGCAGCTTCCTCCGGGTGCCCCGAGGTACCGAACTAGCGACGGAACATTCTGTCCCGAATGCTACAGGAAGGTGGTCGGTTCCCAGGACGAATGACGCATGGCTGGTGATGGGGGGGGGCTACGTTCACCCGTTCACCGTTCGGCGTTTTCCGTTACACCGACCATCGGCCTCCGATTTTCCGTGTGGTTTATTTCCCCAGCGCTTTTCTGATTTTGACGGCTACTTCCTTTTTCGAGAACGGCTTCTGGATGAAGTTTACATCGGGATCGAGGACGCCATGGTGGGCGATCGTGTTCGCGGTGTATCCGGACATGAAGAGGACCTTCACCTGGGGGCAGAGCCTAAGCAGCCTCTCGTGAAGTTCGCGGCCGTTCATCTCCGGCATTATCACGTCGGTGAGGATAAGGTCTATGGCGCATCTTCTGGATTCGGCCAGGGCTAATGCGGCGGACGGGGATTTCGCCTCCACCACGTTGTAGTTGAGCTGTGATAGAAGCTCCTTGGCCATCTCGAGAATCGCGGGCTCGTCCTCGACCAGCAGGATTATCTCTCCGGCCCCGGGAGGGTCGTTCTCCGCCACCAGCACCTTCGGCGCAACCGCGCCCACGCATCTTGGCAGATATATCTTGAAGGACGTCCCCACGCCCGCTTCGCTGTAGACATTTATGAATCCGTTGTTCTGCTTCACAATCCCGTAGACCGTGGCCAGACCGAGCCCCGTGCCCTTCCCGACTCCCTTTGTGCTGAAGAAAGGCTCGAATATGTGCTTCGCCGTGTCCTTGTCCATCCCGCAGCCATCGTCGCTCACTGAGAGCATGACGTAGTCGCCCGGCCGGCTTTCGGGATTTTCCGCGGAATAGTCTTCGTCCACGGTTCTGTTCTCGGTCTCGATGGTGATGCATCCGTTCTCGGCGACGGCATCCTTCGCGTTGACGCAGAGATTGGCGAGAATCTGGTCTATCTGCGACGGGTCCATCTCCACCGGCCAGATGGACGGGCCGGGGCGCCAGTCGAGCCTGATGTTCTCCCCTATCAGCCTCCGGAGCATCTTCAGCATCCCCTCCAGGGTCTCGTTGATGTCGAGGACCACTGGGGCGATTGTCTGCCTCCTCGCGAAGGCGAGCAACTGCCTGGTGATCTCCGCCGACCTTTTCGCTGCGTTCATTATTTCGTCGAGATTGTTCCTGACCGGGTTGTCTTGCGGTGTCTTTTCGATGGCCATTTCGGCGAAACCGATGATGACCCCGAGCATGTTGTTGAAGTCGTGCGCGACACCGCCGGCGAGACAGCCCACGGACTCGAGCCGCTGGGACTGGCCAAGCTGTTCCTTTAGATTCTCCCTCTCCCAGACCGACGCCGTGAGATTGCAGAGCATGTCGAGAAGGGCGATTTCCATCTCGGTGGGCTTGTGCGGCTCCGCCCAGTAGACGCCGATTGCGCCTATCGGCTTCTCGCGCCCAACTGGCGCCATCAGGAGGCTTTTCACGAAGGTCTTCCGGTAGACGTCCTGGGGAATGCGCGGATCCTTCGCGACATCCTCGATTGCGGCCAGCTCGCGGTTGGCCATGACCCATCCGGAAATGCATTCGGACATCTTGAACTTCCTGCCCTTCCACAATGTTTCGATGGCATCCTCGTCAACATAGCTGCAGAAGTCACCCTCTCTGAGAACGATGCAGGCGCCGTCGGCTCCGCTGAGCCCGCGAGCGGCGCTCCTGACGGTCTTGAACACGCTCTGAAAATCCAGCGCCGTCGACAACTCCCTTGCGATGTCGAGGAGCTTCGAGAGGAGGAGGTTGCTGCGCCGGATTTCATCGGCCGCCTTCTTGCTCTCGGTTATGTCGAGGGCGACTCCTATCAGGCCTGCTATCCGGCCATCCGCGTCCCTGAAGGGAGCCTTGTGGAATTGGACGTCGTGGACAATTCCTTTTGCGTCAATAGCCTGAGATTCGTATACTTGCACATTCCCGCTGCGGAAGAGTTCCCTGTCGGCATCCTCGTAGCGCCTTGCCAGATCTTCAGGCGCCACGTCGGAGGCCGTCCTGCCCACAATGTCCATCCCGAAGAAATCGTAGAATGCCTTGTTCGCTCCCAGATATTTTCCATCCAGCCCCTTGTAGAACAATGGCATCGGCATCGAATCTATCAGCGCCTTCTGGAAGGTCAGGAGCTCCTGCAGCTTCTGATCAGCAGCCTTCCTTTCCGAGATGTCGCTGGCGATGCTGAGCATGGCTTCTCCCCCATCCCATTCTATCACGCTGGCCAAAACATGCAGAGGAAACACACTTCCATCCTTGCGGCGGTGGAATACCTCGAAGGAGGCCCTGCCTTCCTTCCTGATCTGCGCCATCCGCGCTCCTATCATTTTCTCGCTGGCCGGAATGTCCAGATCATGCAGGTTCACGGACAAGAATTCCTCGACATTCCAGTATCCGTGCAGCTTGAGAGTCGCCTTGTTGGCGTAGAGAAACTTGCCTGCATCGTCGTGAACGGTTATGGATGCCGGAGCCTCATCCAGCATCCTGCCAAGCAAGGACACCTCGTCTTCCCTACGTTTCAAGGATGTGATATCCCTTGCAACACCGAAAATTATCTTCTCGTCCGGATAGGCATGAGTAGCCCACGACAACCACTTCCATGATCCATCCCTGCACCTGAATCTGTTCTCGAAACGCACGATCTCCCCATCCTTGGCAAGGGGATGGCCTTCTTTCCCCACCGAGGAAACGTCGTCCGGATGGACGAATTCGCTCCATGGTCTTCCAGTGAGATCATCCGCGCTCCATCCGAAAACCTTGGTCCAGGCGGGATTGACAATCTTGAGATATCCATCGAACCCAGCTATGCAAAGCATATCGCTGGCGTGATTGAAAAACCTGTCGTGCTGGCGAAGTTTCTCCCCGCTTTCTATCTTGTGCAGCGCGAAGGCAATGTCGCCGGCCACTTCCCTGAAGAGGCTGACTTCCTCCTCGTCGCCCGCAAATTCAAATGGTATCGAGGCGGAGATGATTCCATAGTTCTTCCCCGCATGCATCAGTGATCTCGTGAAGGCGGCGCGGCCTCCATACCCGCTGGAGAGAGGACAGTCGAGGCATTCCTCCTTGGGATTGAGAAGCGGCACGACATCGTCGCACGCCATTGCCTTCCGAATGCATTTGGTAAAATCGCCGCAAAGCAGTTTCTTGCGCATCTCGTCGGCCCCCCGCTCCTCCAGCCCGGACTGGGAGAAATGGAGCAGACTCCCGTCGTCTCGGAGCAGTGCCATCCATACGTTGTGGTAGCTGAAGGTCTCGGTAAGGTTCGCGCAGGACTTGTCGGCAAGCCCGGATGGATCGTCCTCATGGACGATGAGCTGGTTGACGTTGCGGATTCCCCGGAGGACGTTGCTCAGCCTCTTTTCCCGCCTTAGAGCGTCCTCGATGGAAGTCCCGCCGTTTTCCGCATGCGCCGAAGCCATTGCGTGCATCCATTTTTCACAATATATCACGGACACACATTATTTCCAGCGCCAGGTCTCTGTTGTTATCCGGCCAGCCGCCGGGCGGAGTTCCGGAACGGAGTCACGCCTTCATATCGAGTTCCTGACTAGCGAGATTATTCTCGCCGCAGCGTCGGGAACTGCGATTTTCGCGGACAGCCTTCCCTTCTCGACGTATTCGGCGGGATTGTCGAGGAAGGAGGCGATGAGGCTTGATATCTTGGTTATGGTGAATTCTGTGTCGGTGAGGACCGTTCCTGCGCCGCTCGATGCGTAGTATTCGGCGTTCTCCCTCTGGTGGTTGTCGCTCGCGTATGGATAAGGGGCCAGGATGGCGTATTTCCCGAAGAGACAGAGTTCGGCGATGGTGCTGCCGCCAGATCTGGATATCACCAGGTCCGAGGCGGCATAGAGCATGCTCATCTTGTCGCTCGACTCCAGCACCAGCTTGGGCTTGTCTATGTTGGCGTATCTGGCTTTGGTCTCCTTGATCTTGTCGTGCCCGGCAAGGTGCATGATCTGGAATTCTCTTTTCTTCAGCATGTCGAAGGCCGGTGGTACCAGGTCGTTTATCTTCATCGCTCCCTGGCTTCCCCCGAAGACGAGTATGATCGGCGACTCGTTCGAGAAGCCCGTGCCGGAGGTGGCAATGACCAAGGCGATGGCGTCGCTCCTGCATTGGAGCCGCCTGTCTATGATCTCGGCCCTGGCGGGCATTCCCGTTATCTCGTATCCGCAAAGTATCTTCCTGGCGTTCACGGCGGGGAACGACAGCGCCATCTTCGTGGCGAATCTGGACAGGAATAGGTTCGCCTTGCCGGCCAGCGCGTTGCCCTCGTGTATGAACATCGGGATCTTGGAGACCGTGGAGGCTATTCCCGCCGCGATGGAGGTGTAGCTTCCCATGACGAGGATGGCGTCGGGCTTGAAGGTGGAGAAGACCTTGAGAATCTTGACTATGTTGATCGCGCAGGTTCTGGAGTAGTCGAGCTTCTCGAGGATGCCGGTCGGCACTGGCGGGGACGGGACTATCTCCGACTCGATGTTGTGTTCGAGCGCCTTGAGCTTCTGCTCCTCGGAATGCCTGCCCGAGAGTATCAGCAGGGGCGTTCCTCCAAGCTTCTTGAATTCGACGGCGACGGAGAGCCCCGGATAGAAGTGTCCTCCGGTGCCTCCGCACGCTATCGCCAGTTTCTCAAAAACCTTCATTGCCTC
Organism: uncultured Lentisphaera sp.; assembly: GCA_964526605.1. GTDB lineage: Bacteria > Verrucomicrobiota > Lentisphaeria > Victivallales > GWF2-50-93 > DYMC01. Next base: position 24,944 of record CAZGJP010000004.1, on the reverse strand, counting down.
CGCCTATCCTGATGGACGCGTGTTCGAGATGCCTCTGCGGCTCCCTCGCGACCGCCACGCTGCACACGAGCCCTATCGCGGTCCAAGCCATTAATATATTGCTTCCTCCGTAACTTATAAAGGGCGCTGGCATGCCTTTTGTGGGAAAAAATCCGGATATGACCCCGACGTTGATCACGGCCTGTGCCGCCAGAAGAGTCCCGAATCCGAAAGAAAGGAGCATCCCCTCCTTGAGCCTTGCCTTGAAGGAGACGGCCAGCGACAGCGCGAAAACGGCCGCGTAGAGAACCACCACGAGCAGCATGGCCGCGTATCCGAGCTCCTCGCCGACAATCGAAAGAATGAAGTCGGTGTGCGCCTCCGGCAGGTAGTATGCCTTCATCTTGCTCTCGGTGAAGCCCTGCCCCGTCCAGCCGCCAGAGCCGAGAGCCATCAGCGAGTTGAAAAGCTGGTAGCCACTCCCGAGAGGATCCTTCTCGGGATCGAAAATAGTGGCTATGCGCGACCATCGCTCCGCGTCGAAAAGCCAGATCGCGAGCAGCAAGGACGGAACAAGGAGGAAAGGCAGCCCGACAATGACGAGCAGCCTCATCCCGGCGACGAAGAACATCATCCACACGACGAAACATATCAGGAAGGTGGTCCCGAGATCCTGCCCCACAACACCTGTCAGCACGGCCACCAGACAGAGCGTGCCCAGCGAGAGCGACAGGTTCCGGGGGGAGTTGATGTGGAGCTGTCTGCTGGCGCAGAACTTGGCGAAGAAGAGTATCACCGCGATTTTCGCCAGTTCCGAGGGCTGGACACTGAATCCGCCGGGCAGCCTGATCCACCTGTATGCTCCCTTCACCGGCGGCAGGAACCTGGGCACGACGAGGAGCAGTGCTGAGACGGCCAGCATCGGCAGGGCGAACTCTGTCAGCCTGCGGTAGCCAAGCAGCATCGAGACGGACGCGGAGAAGACCCCGAGACCGGCCCAGGCCATCTGCTTGAAGAACAAGACGCTTCCCTTGTCGTAGGACGTGGAGTAGAGCATCGTCAGCCCGAAGAGGGACAGCAGTAGTGCGAGCGAGAAGAGGGAGAGACAGAGACGCGGCTGCAGTTCGCCGTCATGGGCTCTGTGCCGGACCGTTCCGGGAGGCGGACTGCTTATGCTGAATCTCATTTTCCCGTTTTCTTGTCCTTGTGCAATATGCTGTCGAGCAAAGCCACCGCGCCAACCGCGTCTTTCGCGTAGAAGGCATCGAGCGATTCCGCGAACTCCTCGTCCACCACGGCGCCGCCAAGTATGAACTTCACGTCATGGAGTCCTCCGCCGCGGCAGGCCTCGACCGTCCTTCTCATCGCGGGCATGGTGGTGGTCATCAGCGCAGAAAGACCGATGGCGTCCGCCTTCACCTTCCTGGCCTCCTCCACTATCCGCCCCGGCTCCACGTCCTTGCCGAGATCCACCACTTCGTATCCATGGTTCTTGAGCACGAGACCGACAATGTTCTTGCCGATGTCGTGGATGTCTCCCTTGACCGTGGCCAGGACCACCGTCCTCCTCGCGGTCCGCGCCTTGCCCGGCGCAGCGGCCAGAAGCGGATCGAGCATGTCGAAGGCCTTCTTCACAGCCTCCGCACTCATTATGAGCTGGGGCATGAAATATATCTTCCGGCTGTAGAGGTCGCCAACCTCGCGGATCGCCGGAATTATCGTCCCGTCGGCCAGCGAAGACGGATCGCATCCGGCCGCAAGCGCGCTCCGGACGAAATCCGCGATGTGCTTCCTGTCACCCTTGAGGACGGCCTGGCGAAGCGCCTCCGCCGGCCCCGCATCGGCCTTCACTTCCAGCTCAGGCGCCTTCGCGCCGGATGTCTGGAATCTGGCCACCAGTTCCGCGCAGGACTCGTCCCTGCCGCAGAGGGCGTCGGCTGCGAATTTCGCAGACATGATGTCATCGCTTCCCGGATTCGCTATTGCCGCGCAGAGGCCGTCCGCTACCGCCATGGAGAGGAAGGCCGCGTTTATCTTCTCCCTGGCTGGAAGACCGAAGGACACGTTGGAGAGCCCTATCAGCGTCCTGTATCCGTTTTCCGAGGCCCAGCGGACGGTCTTGAGCGTCTCGGCAGGCGCCCTTGGATTGGCGGAGACCGTGAGGACGAGTCCGTCCACGATGATGTCGTCCCTGGTGAATCCATGTTTTTCGGCTTCCGCCACTATCTTCAGGATCATGGATATCCTGTCCTCCGAATCCTCGGGCAGGTTTCCGTCTCCAAGAGGAAGCAGGATGAACATTGCCCCGTATCTGGCCGCGGTCGGAAGCAGTTTGGAAATTTTCTTCGACTCGAACGATATGGAGTTTATCAAGGCCCGGCCCGGGTATGTCCGCAGGGCCGCCTCGACGGCCTCCGGATCCGGCGAGTCGATGCAGACCGGGAGGGAGCTGACGGACGCCGTCTCCGCGACAGCCATGGGAAGCAGCTTTTTTTCGTCGCATCCCGGCGCGCCCACGTTCACGTCGAGGAGGTCCGCGCCCTTCATCTCCTGCTCGACGGCCATCTTCCTCAGCTCCTTGAAGCTGCCGGAGAGGAGTTCCTGCTTGAAAGTCTTCTTCCCGGTGGGGTTTATCCTCTCGCCGATTATCCGCAGCGGCCTGCCGAACTCGAACGGTAGCGCAGCCCTCGAGCTCGAGACGGCGGATGCGAACAGTGGTGATGGCGGCAAGACCTTCATCCGTCCGATCTTGTCGGAAAGCGCCCTTATGTGCCTGGGGGTGCTTCCACAGCATCCACCGACGACTGACGCTCCCTCGAGGACGAGCTTCTCGGCGAAATCCGCGAAGCTTCCCGCGTCCATACCGAAGACAGTCTCGCCATCCACGAGCTTCGGCAGTCCGGCGTTCGGCTTCACGGCCATCGGCACCTTCGCGAACTTCCTCATCTCCCTCACCACCGGGACGAGAAGATCGGGCCCCATCGAACAATTCGCACCGACGGCATCGGCGCCAAGCGACTGGAGCGTGACCACTGCCGCGCCAGGCGTGGTGCCGGAAAGCGTCCTGTCCGATTCGGAGAAGGTCATTGAGACGATCACGGGCAGTCCGCACGACTCCTTGACGGCGATCAGTGCGGCTCTGGCCTCCTGTATGTCCATCATCGTTTCGACCATGATGAAGTCCACGCCGGCGTCCGCGAGCGCCTCCGCCTGCTCCTTGAAGACTTCGACCGCGGTCTCGAACGGGAGATCACCCGCCGGTTCTATCATTTTTCCAGTGGGGCCGATGTCGCCGCCGACAAGCAGCTTCCCATTCTTCGCGACGGACATGGTTATCTCGGCTAGTCTTCTATTCGTCTCCGCCGTTCCGCCTTCGGCTCCAAACTCGGCCAGCTTGAGCCTGTTCGCCCCGAAGCTGGGCACCAGGAGAGCCCCTGCGCCGGCCTCGGCGTATGCCTGTTGTATCTTCCGGGGCGCTTCGGGGTGCGCGAGCATCCAGAGCTCGGGACATTCTCCGTCCGGAAGACCGGCCTTGTGCAGTTCGGTCCCCATGGCGCCGTCGAGTATCAGCGGCTTTTTCAAGGATAGAAGGGTCTTCCTCATTTCTTCTCCTCCGGTGTGACGAGCGCCTCCACGGGCGCGTTGGAAAGGTATTTCCGAACAGTCGAATTGACATCGTCAATGGCGAGCGAGCTGTATTTCTGCCGGTTCGAGCGGTATGCATCCAGACCGTTGCCAAGAAGCTCCTCGGCCAGCGCCGAGACGGCATTGTCCCTTGGATTGGCCTCGGTCTCGGAGATGTGGAATAGAATCTTCTCCTTCGCGGCGAGGAATTCATCGTCCGAGAGGGCTCCATCGCGGATCATCCTCTCGCGCTCCGCCCTGAACATGTCCATCGTCCTGTCGATATTCCGCTCCTCGATCCCGGCGTACATGCTGGCGTGGCCGCAACCGACCCCCGCGAAGAAGGAGAAACCGGTGTAGTATGCAAGGCCCTGCTCCTCGCGTATCTTCCTGAAGAGACTCGAATTCATCCCGTTCAGGGCGGAGACGGCCACGTCCATCGCGTATCTGTCGGGACTGGCCGCTCCACATGCGGCGAAGCTCAGAGATGCGACCGTCTGCTCTCTCGGAAGAGAAGCCCTGAGGGCCATCGGCGCCCGGGGAGGGACTGGAGGAGGCGGAATCCGCGCGGATCCACCCCTCCAGGGGATGGAACCCAGAAGCTCCATGAATCTGGCGAGCCCCTCGTCAGGGACATCCCCGGAAACCGCCACGACCGTGTCTCCGGCACGCAGGCATTCGGTGCGGTAGAATTCCAGCAGCCTTTCCCGTCCAAACGATGGAATCGCCCGGAGCATCTCCTCGGAACCGTTGGAATACGGATGCCCCCCGTAGAACGCCCTGCATATGAGCTCCGAAAGGGCCTTCCGCGGCGAAAGCCTTCCGCTCTCTATCGAACTTATCTCCATCTGCTTCTCCCGCTCCACGACCGCTTCCGGAAAAGACGGGGAGAGAATCATCTCGCCAAGGATCTCAAGAGACACGTCGAAGCGGTCGCTCGGAGCGGTGAGGGAGAGCACCAGGCTGTTCCTGCCATCGTTGATCGAGAGATCTATCGCGTTCTCGTCGAGAAACTCGGCGACGCTCTCCTCGTCGCGCTTCGACGTCCCACCGGATAGGCAGGACGCGAGAAGAGCGCTCAATCCGGCGGTTCCGGAAGACTCCAGAATCGCCCCCGCCTTGGTCATTATGACGATGTCGAAGACGGGCAGGCTCCTGTCCGGAAGGAAAATGGTCCGGGGGGACCGATGCAAGTCCCGCATCCGGGCAGGCTCGGCGGAGGGCGGAGCCTCGCAGGAGGAAACCCCGTGTTCGAGGCCGGGCGGAAGCATCTTCACGGTCGTGGCCAGCTCCGGCCTTATGAACTCGTGCGCCGCCTCCGCGAGATTGTCCGGGGTCATGCCCTTGAGCTGGTCGAGATACCTGAGTGCGTATCTGGGATCCGAAAAATGAAGCAGCGACCTGCCGACCAGCGCCGCCACGGAGTCGATGTTGCGCAGGCTCTTGACAAAGTCGGACGACATCTGGCGGACAATCCTGTCCAGTTCGGCCCTCGTCGGTGGCTCATGGCCCGAGATCGCGCCGATCTCCTCCTCCACGGCTTCCCGCAGATTGGCGAACTTCTTCGGCTCCGCACTGGCCGAGGCGCAAAATATCCCGCCGAAGGAAAGCGCCTGGTGGTAGGCTCCTATGGAAACTGAAAGCTCCTTGCCCCTTTCCACCCTGCGAGCCAGCCGAGACGACTCGCTGCCACCGAGTATCGCTCCGAGCACATCAAGCGCTGGAGACAGAGGGCTTGACGGAGGCGGAGAGTGGAAGGCCACGGCAAGCCTGCATAGCGGATCGCTGAACGTGGACATCTCCTCGCGCGGGCTGCGCTGCGGAGGCTCCTGCATGACCGGCTCGTCGTAGTGGGATGAATTCTCCCAGCCGTCGCACTTCCTCCTCACAAGCTCGAAGACCGCCGACGGCTCGACGTCCCCGCAGACGAGCATGAAAACATTCTCGGGACGGTATTTCGCGGCATGGTACTCGATGATATCCTGCCTGCCAACGGCCTCTATCATGCTGGCGTAGCCTATTATCGGATGTCTCGCCGGACTCGCCACGAACATCGCGCGCATGAGCCTCTCCGCCAGGACGACATCGGGGGAATCCGAGCGCATGGCCCTCTCCCTCACGATGACATCCTTCTCGCGGGCGAACTCGTCCTCCGGAAAGAGCGGGCACATGACAAGCTCCATGACGATGTCCGCGGCCGTCCCGATCCGGGACGAAGGCGCGTCGGCGTGAAACACCGTGCTGCAATACGAGGTGTAGGCGTTCATCCTCCCGCCGATGCTGTCCATGGTGGACGCAATCTGGTCTCTGGCGTGGCTTTTAGTGCCCTTGAAGACCATGTGCTCCAGGAAGTGCGATATCCCGGATCCGGCCAGACGCCCTTCGGAGACGCTGCCTGCTGCGATCCAGGCCTGGAAGGTCGCGACGGGGCTCTTCCTGTTCTGGCACACGAATACGCCGAGGCCGTTGTCAAGCCGCAGGGAATCAATTCTGCCTATGTCCATCATTCTATGATCATATCCTCGCGATGTTGGACCGGAGCCGCCTCGGGTCCGTCCGCCTGCGACAGCGCCTTTTCCAGATCGAGGCCCAAGTCGAAGTCCTCCATCTTGTCCTCGTCGTTCTTGGAGAGCAACTTGTGCTCTATCATGTTGAAGACTATCTGCCCTATGGCCTTGTCGCTGTCTATGCCCCATCCCTTGAGCACCTCGTAGGCGAGAGGCCCGTATTCGCGGGCCGCGAGCGCCAGAAGCCCATCCACCAGCTCCCTTCCGGTTATGTGCCTGCTGGCGGAGCCCCCCCTCTCCAGCGACTGCACCGTGTGGGATACGGCCCTTCCAACGAACGCATACGCCTCCGTCGAGAAGCGATTGTCCTTCTCCAGTATCCTTCCTATCTCCGTCAGAAATTGCCTGTCGTTCATAGAGAATATTCCATGTCTTCGTCCGGCGATCTTGCACGCATCAAGCCGTGGATTGAAATGATAGTCGAAGAACTCGATTTGTCAAGACTGGCTGGAATGTCGCGATTGGAATTGCGGCGTTTTTCCGCAATGGAGGGGGCGTCGGATCCCGTCTCTCAGAACAGGTCGAGATATTTCTCGCTCAGCATCTCGTCCAGCAGCGAGTGCTTGATGTAGATGGTGGGCTTCTCCTTCAGATTCATCCGGACGGGAGGGATCTTCTCGAGCTCGTCGGCGTCAAGGACTATCATCACGACCGGACGCATGATCAGCCCCGGGTTGATGTCCACTATCTTCGCCGCCTCGCGCGTGTTCAGGCGCACGAAGGTGCCCACCGGATATATGGAGAACTTGTTGAAGAATATCTTGATTATGTTCCTATTGAAGTAGCTGTCCATGTTGTCGCGAAGGCTTTTCATCGCGTCGGCAGGCGCCAGAAACTCGCCCTTCACCATCTTGTGCATCAGCTTCTCGAAGCTGCTGCAGAGGCTTATCATGATCGCATATTGATACATGGATTCCTGGACGCTGGTCTTGCCGGTGATGTTCTTCTCGTCGTTGAGCAGGCCGCTCAGAAGGGCGAGAGAATCCATGTCCATCTCCGAGATGGAAATCTTCGAGATGGCGTCCACGAGGCTCTTCCGCGATATCTCGGTTGTCTCGGTCATCTCCCCACCGTAGATCCGGCCGGATTCCGAGAGCAGGCCAAGATGATTGCAGACCGAGGCCATCCCGATGTAGGGCAGATGCCCGTCCGGAACTCCTATGTCCAGCGAAATCGAAAGCGAATAGATGGCAAGGTTCAGGCCGTATAGGATTATGTCCGCGTCCGCTTCGACCATCCCACTCCTTCTGACGAGGACCGAATGCGGACTGTTCGCTATCCCCATGAGGAATCTGTCGTTCTGCTTGAGCATGCCTATCAGGCCCAGCATCTTGTCCCTCACGGCGCTGAAGTCCGCCTTCCCATCCCTCCTAAAATCCGAGAGAGCCGAGTTGAAGACGGCGGCAGTGTCGAGATATGCCGACAAACAGTCTTCAGCATTAAGCTGTCCATTTTGCCCCACGCCCATAGCCCCTCGCTTATAAATCCATTCCAAAACAGTAAGCTATCATCGCTTCTCCCGAATTCAAATTCCCCGGACCGATTGGCTCCCCCTCATTATGGACAGTAGAACCATGTACATGCATGATATCTGCAGAAGGAGCAGAAAGACGCCAAAGGCGTCTACGCTCCTTATGGTCAGCGCAGAGATGGAGACCGTAGCGGAGAAGAGGCACACGAGCGCGGCCGCCTTCGCCTGGCCAAGCCCGGTCGTCATCATCCTGTGTCCTATGTGGTCCTTGCCACAGTATGTTATGGCCTCGGACACCGTCTTCGTCGTCCCGTTCATCCACCTCGACAGTATCACGTATCCCAGATCGAATATCGGAAGACTCAGTATGAGGATGGGTATCGTCGCCGCCTTGACAGGGCTTTCCGACCACCCCCCCATCAGTCCTACAGCCGCCAACGTGAACCCGAGGAAGAAGCTCCCGCTGTCCCCCATGAATATCCTCGCCGGATGCCAGTTGAAGCAGAGGAAACCGGAAAGAGAGCCGGCCAGACATACGGCAAGAAGCCCCCAGAAGAAGTTCGATGTCTGAAGTGAAACGGCCAGATACGAGAGGCAGGCGACCAGCGACACCCCGCCGGCAAGCCCGTCCATGTGGTCGAGGGCGTTCATCGCGCTGGTGATGCCTACAATCCAGAGAAGAGACACTACCGTGTTGCCAATCTCCCTGTCGATCCCTATCCTCTCGAATGGCAGATTCGCGGCCAGCCCGTATCTCTTGAGCAGGAGCGTCAGCAGAAAGAGAACCAGCAGCTTCACCGTGGCGCGCACGCCGAAGATGTCGTCCACCACCCCGACCGCGAGGACTATCCCGCCACCAATGATTATCCCCTTCTGCGGAGTATCGAAATAGTAGAGCAGAAGCATGGGAATCACGAACGCGGCGTATATCGCGGGACCACCCATCCTCGGCATCGGCTTCTTGTGTATCTTCCTCGCGTCGGGCTTGTCAACTATGCCAAGCACCGGCAGTGCCCTCATCATCACGAAAGTGAATAGCATGGACAGGAGCAGGGCGGCAACGAAGCTCGCCAGATATGACAACGTCAGCGAATTTCCAAGATAAGTGTGCATCAGTAGAAGGAGCTGTCACGTCTGTGGATCCTTGGAAAGCGAATCTGCTCCCTTGCCTGATATCCCTGGAGGATCAGGTTGGCAAACGTCGTGAGATACTGCGCATACCTCTCGTATTCGCTAAGCCCCTGCTCCGGCACGAAGACTATATCTCCAGCCTTGAGCGCCAGCTCCGACATCTTCTCCCTGCCGTTGAGTATGGCATCCAGATCCACCTTGCGCATCTCGGTCTCGTTGCCGTTCATCCTGAGGACGATGACCTTGCCCTTCTGCGCCCTCTCGGTGAATCCCCCGCAGCGCGAGATGGCCTCCAGAAGGGAGATGTCCCTCGTGAACGGAATGATGTTGGGATTATCCACCTCGCCAAGCACTATCAGGTTGCTCGTGTCGGACTCGGGGAAGAATATGAAGTCGCCAGGCCTCACAAGAATGTTGTGGTCCATGTCCCCTTCCCTCAGCAGCTTGTATATGCTCACATCGAGAATCTCGCCATTCCTCGATATGTAGGCCGAATTCAGGTTCGCAACCGAGCGCCCACCCCACAGATCATTTATGAACAGAAGCCCCCCGGCGTCCGTGATCGCATCCAGCAGCCTGTCTCCCTGCCTTATCCTCTGCCTTCCCGGCTTCTGAACAGCTCCAACCACCGACACGAACTCCTCGTTGTCGTCAGTATGCAGATCCTGAATTATCACGCTGACCTTAGGATCCTTGATGTACTTGGACAGGCGTTCAGCCAGAAGATCCGCAAGCTCGTCCGCGCTCTTGCCGGCAGCCTTCACCTGTCCGACCAGAAGATAGTTTATCGAACCGTCCGGAAGTATGAAAACCTCCCTGCCCATCTCCGGCTCGTCCAGAACAGATATCTCCAGCCTGTCCCCCTTCTTGAGCACGTAGGGCGCGTCCGCCTGTCCAACGGCGACGGAATCCGAGGGAACGTCCTTGTCGTATATCTGAACAGGCATGAGTTTCTCCCGGACTGGCACCGCCATCTCAGCGGCCCCCTGCCCGGCGGCGGAATCCTTCCCGGCCTTCTCCTCGAGGCTCTTGCATGAATGAAAGGCAGCCGTCACCGCAAGCAGGCATGTAATCCTGAAAAACCTATCCGACATCTTCGCACCTTTCTTTTTGGTTGATGAGTCTTGCAATCTCGGCCAGGCCCGCCGACGCGCTACAAGCCTAGTGTCCTGTAACCCTTAAATTTTACAGGGCACAAGCGCCGACAGAGCCTTTGAAAACTCGTCCATGTTTGAGAATCGCTCGCGTGGGTCGGGCCTCATCGCCTTCAGTATCACATCGTTCAACCCCTTCCCAATCTCGTGATTCAGCGAAAAAGGCTCCGGGAAAACCCCCTTGATCTTCTCCGATATCAGCGCCCTTATGCCTTTCGACGCATGGAAGGGCGAAACTCCGGTGAACATGAAATACGCAAGCACCCCAAGACTGTATATGTCCGAATGATAGGAGAAAAGCCTCCCCTGGGCCTGCTCCGGCGACATGAACTCGATAGTCCCCTTCGGAAGACCGGCCGCCGTGCCCCTGTTCAAATCAAAATAAAAGTCGGACAGCATCGGCAGATCCCCGTCCGACATCAGGAAATTCGCCGGCTTAATGTCCCCATGGACTATCCCCCTCCGGTGAACCTGATGGAGGGTGTCAGCCATGGATACCAGAAGCCTTGTTTTCTCCCGGATACCCCCACATCCCGAATCGAGAAGCTTCTCGAGCGATCCCTTCGGGTAGTATTTCGAAACCATGTAATACTCGCCGCCGACGCAACCATGGTCAAGTAGCCCTACGACGTTTAGAGACGCGCACTTCGACGATATCTCCACGGTGTTCCTGATTATCTTCTCTATGTATTCCCCGCTCACGAAAGGAGTCGGCCGCAGCATCTTCACAGCGACAGATCCGGAAGGCCCGAGGGCCTCGTAGACCACGCCAAACCCGCCCCTTCCGAGCTCTCGACCAAGCTCGTATCCGGCGACGGACTTGCCATTCTTCTCTGAAACACCTATCATAGTTCGGGAATTATCTCCGCAATGACACTGGTCTGCAGATACTCCATGTCGAAAGGCTTCTTGATGTAGTCCTTCGCTCCCAGCTCGAGGCACTGCTTCGCCACTTCCAGATCCATCCCGCCGGTTATCATTATCACATTCGCATCGGGACTGAGCTTAAGTATCTTCTTCAAAAGCCCGCTGCCGCTGTAGTCCGGAAGGCATATGTCCAGAAGTATCAGCTTTATCCCATTATCCTTCCTGACCATGGACAATGCCTGCTCGCCGGTCCGGGCGGTGACGGCCGTAAGCCCGTTCCGTTGCATCGCAGCCGACAAAAGCTCCAATACCTGCTCCTCGTCGTCAACTATCAAAACCATCGCGTTCTTCTTCGGCTTCATATGGAAACTCTCCCTTTTGTTGCTTAGTGCCCTCTAACTCTTAAATTTTCGCAATCTTGTTCAAAAATTTAAGGGTTATAGGACACTATGATTTCCTCTCGGACCTGTCCTGCTTTTCAAGCCCGCCCTTCGAATAGTATTCATATCCATACTGGCTCGAACGTATCACCACGTCGAAAGCAAGCTGGTTTATCACTATCCCTATCATCTTCACCTTGCTCTTGTTCAGCATGTCTATGGCCCTGATCAGCAAGTGGCGCGAAGTCTTGTCCGACTGGTAGATCATTATCGCACCATCCACCACCGTGCCCACGATGCAGGCGTCCGACACCGGCAGAGTCGGCGGCGTGTCTATTATTATGAAATCATATCTCTCCTTCAGTCTCCCCACAAGCTTCGAAAACTCCACCGACATCAGAAGCTCGCTCGGATTCGGCGGTATGGTGCCGGAGGTTATGAAATGCAGATTGTCTATGCCAGAAGAGCTCAGGAGACGGTCCCAGTCTATCCCGCCCATCAGCAGGTCCGACGACGAGCAGATCGCGTCGTCCTCCGAAACCGACCCGATGAGCAGATCGCTGAGCCCCTCCTTCTTGTGCAGCTTGAATATCTCGTTCAGCTTCGGCCTCCTCATGTCCGCCTCTATCAGAAGCGTGTTCTTCCCAAGCTGCGCAAGCGCTATCGCCAGATTCGTCGCCGTCAGCGTCTTGCCCTCCTTCGGGCTTGTACTCGTGATCGCTATCACATTCCCGCTCGTCTTGTGGGAACCTATCGCAAACTGGATGTTGGTCCGGAGAGTCCTGTATGACTCGGCCTCGATCGAAAGCGGAGGGAAGTTGAAGAGAACGTTGTTGTATATGTCTATCGGCCGGTCGCTCTCGCCCCCCCTGAAAAGACCGGATATCATCTTGCCGAGATGCTTCGACGGCCTCATGAAGGACGACACCAGCCCCTTGTCGGAGCCTATCAGCGGAATATGCGCTATCACGTGCAGCCCAGTGATCCTCTCCACATCCTCTATCTTCCCGATCGAAGTGTCCAGACCCTCCCAAACGAAGGCATATATCAGAGCCAGTATCAGACCGAATATCGCGCCAGCGACGATGTTCACCACATTGTGGGGCCTCACCTTCACCGCCGAACCAAGCGCCGCGAGCGAGATGAGCTGTATCTCGTCCTTAGTCTTCTCCTGCTTCGACTTGTGGTCTATCTCCGCCTTCAGATAATACTCCCCAAGCGTCTTCCTCATGGACTGCTTCAGCTCCCAGTCCGCCAGGTTGTCGTCGTACTCGTGCTTCACCTGCGGTATCTTCGCAAGCTCCGACTCCACAGAGGATATCAGACTCCCAAGCTTCAATATCCGCGGATGATCCGGCTGGTAGCTCTCGGACAACCTCTTCATCTCCATCTTCAGACGGGAAAGCTCTTCGCGGTAGACCGCGTCGGACCCGAGAAACACGTTCTCCTCCGAACTCTTCGTCAGGACGCTCTTGCGCGCGTCAAGTTCGCCCTTGAGCTGCTTGAGCTGCTCCTCGATGAAATCCTTGGTCTCCCTCGCGTCGACAGTCTTGCTCTTCCAGAAATCCGCCTTGTAGGCCATAGCATAGATGTTCGCAAGAGCCTCGGCGACGCTGGGATGCCCATCCTCCACTATTATGACGACTATGTCGCTCGGCGCCAGAGCCTCCGTCCTCAGCTTCGCCTTCACAGCTGCACGATTTAGGTTCGCCACATATTCCTCAACCTCCGAATCGAACTTGAGCCCCCTTATGTATTTGACCTCGTTCGAGCTGAAATACTCCTCGTTCTCCTTGAACATCCCGCTGTCGGCCTTCTTCTGGATGATATCGCAAACCATGTCCGCTATCTCGTCCTTGTTCCCTATGAGCTCCATCTCGGACTGTATGCTCGTCGACTGCCCACCACCATACCAGGTTATCTGCGCACCCTCTATCGTCGCCATCGGCTGCCTCGCCGCGATCTTTATCTTCGTCCGGGCTTGGAATACAGGAGACTGGTGGCCGGTTATCGCGACCGAAGCAAGAAGCACCAGCGTGAAGACCAGAACTATGTCCAGCGCCCTCTTCTGGACCACCATCCAGTAGTCCGCAAGATCCAGATTTATCGCCTTGTCCCTGTTGTCGTTCAAATCGTTGGACATGCCATTGAACCCCGACTTTATGATTTGAAAATAGAATATAATATACTATTTGTAACAATGGATATCAAGGCACCCTTAAATATTTCCATGATAAATCATTCGAAACCCATCTTCGACAGCCTCGACCGCAAGGCCCTAGGCGCCGTGCTGGACTCGGGCTTCGCCACCAGCGGCCCGCGCGCCGGACAGTTCGGGACAATGGCCGCCAGCGCCATGGGCATGAAATGGGGAATCCCCGTCCAGAGCGGAACCGACGCCCTCGTCCTGGCCTTGCAGCTCCTGAAACTACCTCGCAACGCGAAAATCGCAATCCCCGCATACTCCTGCGGCGCGGTCCTCGATGCCCTGGCCTTCCACCGCTTCACCCCAGTCCCCATGGACATATCGAGAGCCACGCTGGGGATATCCATCGAGATGGTGAACAGCTCCAAATGCAATGCCGCCATAGCCGCGCATCTCTTCGGAATCGCCGCCCCGTTCCATAAAATCAAAAATGAAAATCTCGTCGAGGACTGCGCCCAATGCCTTGGAGTCTCCATCGAGGGGAGAAGGGTCGGCAGCATGGGAAGACTCTCAACGTCGTCATTCTACGGGACCAAGATAATCTGCACGGGCCACGGAGGAATCCTCTGCGGAGACAGGACCGGCGACTTCCGCGACGCCATGGAAGTCCTCCGGCACGACAAGGTCGAGAAATGGCGCCCGCATCTCCATTTTCTCATGTCCGATCTCAACGCTGCGCTCGGAATATCCCAGATCCGAAAGATGCCGGCGATGCTCCGCAGAAGACGCCAGATCGCGAAGACATACATGGAGGCCCTCGGAAATCCCGGCCCGCTGCCGGGGAACGAAATCTTCTTCAGGTTCAACGTCATCCCGGCGGGGCCGGCCACACAGAAATCCCTTCTTGCGAAATTCGCAAAGGCCGGCATCGAGGCGAAAAAACCAGTCTACAAGCCGATCTTCAGGCTCATGGGCCTGCCCCCGCAGAATTTCCCCGTGGCGGACTGGGCCGACCGCAACCTGGTCTCGATACCCATATACCCAGCGCTGACCGAGTCCCAGGTCGCGAAAGTCGCCGAATTCCTAAACAGGCACAAGGATGAAATCCGTAGCCGGCCATCAGCCTAACCTCTATCCATACGGCGGATTCTTCGCGAAACTCGCATCCGTCGACGAGTTCGTGATAGCCGACAGCGTCCAATACGTGAAGAAGGAGTTCCACAACCGCAACAGGGTCAAATTCCCCGACGGCACGGCGAAATGGCTGTCCATTCCCGTGAAGAACTCCGGACGCTACAAGCAGCTCATCAGGGATGTGGAGATAGACGAGAGGAGCGGATGGCGTAGGGAGCACAGGCGCAGCCTCGAGCTAAACTACCGCAAGGCCCGGCATTTCGACGAGTTTTTCCCGGCCGTGGCCGGCCTCCTCGACGCCGAATGGAAAATGCTGTCGGAATTCAACGTCGCCTTCATCAGGGCCACGGCCGCCTTCCTCGGCATAGGCACCCCTATCACGATCGCCTCCGAAAAAGGGGTCGAGGGAGATGCCTGCCCTCTCATAGCCGAAATATGCAGGACGACGGGCTCCTCGACATATCTGCACGGAATACACAGCCTGGACTACGTGGACTTCGCCTTCCTCGAACAGAAAGGAGTCGCCAGCCTGGTCCAGATATTCGAATGCCCAAAATATCCACAGCTCCACGGCGAATTCATCCCGAACCTATCCATCCTCGACATGATCTTCAACTGCGGACGCGAGCGGACTCTCGACCTCCTCAGGGAGGGCTCGAAAATCCTCTCCAGAGACGAAGCACTCAAACATCTCGGAAGACAGGGTTGAATATCTCCACCAATGTGGTAACTTAGAGCTCCCGGATTTCCAGAACTCAAACACCACATGGAGGTGGCCGCAATATGATGAAGAACATGCCGGATCTCAAAGTCGGAATCGTCGCCGTCAGCAGAGACTGCTTCCCGATCAGCCTCTCCGAGAAAAGAAAGAAGAACGTCCTCGCCGAATGCAGAAAGGCCGGTATCAGGATACAGGACGTCCCGGTCATGGTCGAAAACGAATCACACGCCGTCCAGGCCCTCGAATTCATCCGCGAGAGGAAAATCAACGCACTCGTCGTCTACCTCGGAAACTTCGGTCCGGAAACCCCCACCACCCTCCTCGCCCAGAAATTCGGCGGACCTGTCATGTTCGCCGCGGCGGCCGAGGAATCAACCGCGTCCCTCGCCACCCAGCGCGGAGACGCATACTGCGGCATGCTCAATGCCTCGTACAACGCAGGGCTCAGAAATCTCCACGTCCACATCCCCGAATACCCCGTCGGAACCCCTGCGGAAATCGCAAGGATGATCTCCGAATTCATCCCTGTCGCCAGAACCGTCGCCGCACTGTCCAGCCTCAAGATCTTCTCCTTCGGGCCACGCCCCCAGGACTTCCTCGCATGCAACGCCCCGATCAAGCCCCTCTACGACCTCGGAATTGAGATCATGGAGAACAGCGAACTCGACCTCTACGACATCTACAAGTCGGCGGAGGGCGACAGGCGCATCGGCGCGGTCGCATCCAGCATGGCCAAGGAGCTCGGGGCAGGCAACAGGTATCCCGACATGCTCCGCAAGCTCGCACAGTTCGAAGTGGCTCTCTTGAACTTCATGTCAAAGAACCTCGGCGCATCGCAGTTCGGGATATTCGCCAACAAGTGCTGGCCATCCTTCGAGAAATACTTCGAGTTCGTCCCCTGCTATGTCAACTCCAGGCTCGCCGCCAGAGGCATCCCGGTCTCATGCGAGGTCGACATCTACGGCGCACTCAGCGAATACATCGGGGCATGCGCCACGACAATGCCGGCCACTCTCCTCGACATAAACAACTCCGTCCCATCGGACATGTTCGAGAAGAGCAGGAAAAAGACGGGGTCCTACAGGCCCGACGACCTCTTCATGGGATTCCACTGCGGCAACACCCCGTCCGAATGCCTCTGCGAATGCAGCATGAAATACCAGTTCATAATGCACTCCCTCATGGAGCCGGACAGGGAGCCGGACATCACGCGCGGAACCCTCGAAGGAAGAATTCGCCCCGGGGATGTCACCGTCTTCAGACTGCAGTCCACCGCCGACACACAGCTCAAGGCCTACATCGCCGAAGGCGAAGTCCTCGACATAGACCCATGCTCCTTCGGCGGAATCGGCGTCATAGCCATAAAGGAGATGGCCCGATTCTACAGGCACGTCCTCGTCGGGCACAGGTTCCCACACCACGCCGCAATGGCCTTCAAGCACGCGGGGAAAACCATCTACGACGTATTCGCCGTGCTCGGAGTCCAGCCCTCGAACGTCTTCCACAACCAGCCGGCCGGCTCCAGATACCCAACCGAGAATCCATTCCGGACAAGATGAAACTCGTCCTCTTCAACACGCTGTCGCGGAGCGAGGAGGAATTCGTCCCGCTCAAGGAGGGACGGGCCGCGCTCTACACCTGCGGCCCGACCGTCTACAACTTCGCGCACATAGGCAACTTCAGGGCATACATCTTCGAGGACATACTCAGACGCACTCTCAAGTATTTCGGATTCGAAATCTTCCAGGTCATGAATCTGACGGACATCGACGACAAGACCATCCGCGACTCGAAGGCCGCGGGAATGAAGCTCGCCGACTACACCCGCAAATACAAGGACGCATTCTTCGAGGACATAGCGAAGCTGAGGATAGAAAGCGCAGAGGCCTACCCGGCGGCCACCGACCACGTCCCCGAAATGCTGGATATGGTCCGCACGCTCGAGGCGAAGGGATTCGCATACAAGGCCGACGACGGCTCGGTCTACTTCCCGGTCGCGAAATTCGCGGACTACGGGAAGCTCTCCAGAATAGACATGGAGAACCAGAAGGCCGGCGCGAGGATCAAGACCGACGAATACAGCAAGGACAACGTCGCCGATTTCGCACTATGGAAAGCCTGGGACGAGAAGGACGGCGACGTCTTCTGGGACAGCCCCTGGGGGCGCGGCAGGCCCGGATGGCACCTCGAATGCAGCGCGATGAGCATGAAGTATCTGGGCAAGACATTCGACATCCACACTGGCGGAATAGACAACATGTTCCCGCACCACGAGGATGAGATCGCCCAGAGCGAGGCCGCAAACGGATGCAAGTTCGTCAACTACTGGCTACACTGCGAACACCTCCTCGTGAACGGACAGAAGATGTCGAAGTCGCTCGGCAATTTCCATACGTTGCGGGATCTGATGGAGAAAGGCTTCAGCGGCCGCCAGACCAGGATGCTGCTCGCAGGAACGCACTACCGCAAGAAGCTCAATTTCACTCTCGACCTCTGCGAGAGGGCCGGAAAGACCCTGCAGGGATTCGACGACTTCTTCAGAAGGCTCTCGCATGTCCAGAAACGCTCCTCCGCCGGGGACGATGCCGCGAAAATCGCAGATGAGGCCGCTGCGAAGTTCGCGGCGGGAATGGCCTCCGACCTCAACGTCTCCGAGGCGATGGCCGCGGCCCACTTCCTCACAAGAGAGGCGAACAAACTGCTCGACTCGGGCTCCCTCGGCTCCGACGGCGCGAAGAGAATCCTGGACGCCTTCAGGGATTTCGACAGGATATTCGCCACATTCGACGTGGACCAGGCCATCGCGCTAGAAATACCATCGGAGATAATGAACCTCATCGAAAGACGGCAGACCGCCAGGAACAACAAGGATTTTGCATCGTCCGACAAGATCCGCGACGAGATAAAGGCCCTTGGATGGACCGTCGAGGACACTCCCCAGGGGCCAAGAGCGACGCTGGACAAATAGACGAGCCAAGAGCACAACTCCGCACGGCCACGCCACGGAAAAACACGCTGCAAAACCTTGAAGCCGGAGGATGACAAATGAATGCCGGACAAATGAAAAGAAAAGTCGTAGTGGTCGGAGCCGGCGCAGTGGGATCCAGCTTCGCCTTCGCGCTGGCCCAGAGCGGACTGGCCGATGAAATCGCGCTGATAGACAAGAACGAGAGCCTGGCGAGAGGCCAGGCCCTCGACCTAGCCCATGGACAGCCATTCTTCCCAACCGTCGAAATCCATCCAGGAGACCGCGGCGACTACGCCGACGCGCAACTGGTGGTCATGACCGCCGGATCGGCGCAGAAACCAGGCGAGACCCGGCTTCAACTGATCGAGAAAAACGCAACGGTGGTCCGCTCCATCGTATCAGACATGAACGCAGAAAAATCTTCCGCTGTCCTCCTCGTAGCAACCAATCCAGTGGACGTTATGACCTATGTCGCCCTAAAAGCCTCGGGATGGCCGAAGGAACGCGTCGTAGGCTCCGGAACGGTCCTGGACAGCGCGCGAATGAGGCATCTGCTGAGCCTGCATTGCGCGGTGGACGTCCACAATGTCCACGCATACATCCTCGGCGAGCACGGCGACAGCGAATTCGCCGTCTGGACGATGACTCATGTGGCGGGAATGCCGATGGATTCATACTGCCCTCTCTGCGGAAAATGCAGGGACTGGATCGCGGAACGCGGAAAAATCGAGAAGCAGGTCAGGGAATCCGCATACCACATCATCGGCTACAAGGGAGCCACATGCTTCGGCATCGGAATGGCCATGACCCACATCGCAGCCGCGATACTGCGAGGCCAGAACAGCCTGCTCACCGTCTCCACTCTCCTCGAAGGCGAGTTCGGAATAAGCGACGTCTGCGTCAGCGTCCCATGCATCGTGTCCGAAACGGGAATCGTCCGGATTATCGAGAGCAAACTTTCCGCTCCGGAACTGGAATCGCTTTCGGCATCCGCCAGGACTCTCAAGAAGGCCATAGAACAGATCGGGAGATGATCCTCTTCCAACAACGGCGCCAATATGAACAAACACCCCACAACATGGTGGCTGACATGCTGAAACTGCTATATCGAGGCTTTTACGCCCTCTTCCTCGCCGGCGTCCTTGCATCCCTTCTCGGAGGGACAGCCTTCCATCAGGTCTTCGAATCCGCCGCCGTCTCGTCCCTGGAAATCATCGGGATGAACGAGGCCAGCATCGAAGATGGCGACCGCAGGATAGACTCCGTCTGCCAGTGGAAGGACATATGCGAAGCCTGGATAGCCAAGGTCAAGGATGCGAAGACATGGCAGGAATACAAGGAGATGTTCAAGGTGCCCGAAGTGGAAATGAGAAAGCACGGATTTCTTCACAAGCGCGTCTACGAGCCCATCGTCGAACTGGCCACACTCGCGTTGAGGCTTTCGCTTTTCGCGTTTTCCTTTTCATTTCTCATCGCCGCCATAGTCCTGCATCTGGTCCACGTGATCATGTCCTTCATGCGGCGCATCAAATCCCTGGAGGAGAGAATATCCCTGCTGGAAGCTGCTTCGAACGGAGAGACGGAAAAGATGCCATCATGAATGACAATGTGAAAAACGGGACGGCGGACGAGGCTGGCCACAAGGCCGCATCGCTTCTCGCGATATCCGGAACCGCGCTCTTCCTGGGAGGAGCCGCCACGGGATTGCTCCCCATGGGCATTCCCGGACAATGGATCTATCCACACGTGGCACCCTCGATGGAGAGCTTCCCCTTCCTGCAGATCGCGGGAGCCTTCATGGTCGGAGCCGGACTAGTAGGCGTCGCGCTCGCGGCGCGCGCAAAATCCGCAGGCTCTCCCAGGCTGGCCCTGGCCGGCATCGTCCTCCTCGCATCGGCATCCATCTTCTTCGACTGGAAGGTCCTCGAATGCGGCAGGATCGGCGTCTCGGAAAACATCATGGCGCTCTACGACAGGCCGACAACGGGATATCTGGAGGCTGCAAAGGACATTTCGTCCTTCCGCGGATACATGTCGGGCTTCGCCTCCGGCCAGAAGAACCTTGGATTCATAAGCCACTGCGCCGCAAATCCACCCGGACGGACCAGCCTATGCCGTGCGGCATACGGCCTGCTCGACGGATTCCCCCCGCTGCAGGGCTTCATACTGGACACCATGCCGCGTGACGCTGCCGACGCGTTCGCCGCGTTCAAGGCCAACGACCTCTTCCCCTTCTTCAGGATGGATGGGCGAGACCAGGCGGCTGGCATGCTGCTAATCTATCTTTTTCTCGCCCTTCTGGCCGCTGGAAAGATTTTCATCGGATGCTCGATCTGGTCGCTCTACGGGGCCGACACGGCGATATCCTCCGCCTGCTTCTATCTCTTCGCGCCCGCGCCAATTCTCTTCCTGGGCCATTACGACTGCTTCTTCGGGGCCATGTCCGCCTTCCTGATGCTTCTGGCGATAATGGCCGCGAAACGCAATCCAATCCCCATCTCCGCCATTGCCGGCGTATCGGCCTGCATCAGCACACTGTTCTCAGTGGCATTCGGCGTCTCGTGCCTGTGGGCGATGGCATACTGGCTCTGGGCCTCGCCATCGGAAAACAGGATCCGGCACTTCGCGATGAAGCACGTCCTCCCCTTCGCGGCATCCTATCTGGCGGTCATCTTCCTGCTGCAGGCCCTTTATGGATTCGGATACGTCGAGGTGCTTCTCGGATGCCTCGGGAACAACGCCCAGTTCTACCGCGACCAGGCGGTCCGCACGTGGGAATGGAAGATCGTGAACTACATCGAGTTCATCTGCGGCGCGGGAATCCCGCTCTCGTTGCTCATCCCCGGATTCCTGGCCCGGAGGAGAAACGAGATGGCGGACTTCCTCCGAAAGACAATGTCGCTGTCGTCCAATCCTGCCGCGACCGCATCGCTCGCGTGCCTGCTCTTTCTCGCGTTCACACCTACAAGAGGGGAGGTGGGCAGGCTCTGGATTCCGGCGATACCAATGCTGCATCTGCTGCTCCCCCGCGTCTTCGCCAGTTTCGGTGGAAAAAAAAACCGTATGCTGTTCACGTGCGGGATACTGCTGGTCGCGCAGATAATTGTGATGCGCCATTTCGTCAAAATCGTGATAATCGAGTCGCCATGAACCGCTCCGGCCGGCCAAGGATCATTCCTTCTCGGAGATCAGATGGATGAGGTTGCCGTCAGGGTCGAGATATTTCAAGACGCGCTTGCCGAACCTGTCGGCCTCCTCCCCGGCGGGCTCCAGCTTGGCCTCGGCCAAACGCTCCTTCTCCGCATCGAGGTCGTCAATCCTGAGTGCCCAGTCCACCCTGCTTCCCGACTCCACACAGGTGTCGGACGCGTCGGGGTCTATCGCCTCCAGGACTAGGTTGGTCGCCTCGCCAAGCTTGAACTCGACCCAGTGGTTGCTGTCAACGACGGGAGGCCCCAGATCAAGCACATCCCTGTAGAAGTTGCGCAGGTTCTCTATGTTGTTCGTGCGGATGACCACCGCGTATATTCTGGATTTCATCGAGTCTTCGCCCATCGCAAGAATCTTTTTGTATAAATATAAGCCTTGAAATTTTAAAATGAAAGGGCGAAATGTATATTATCCGCTGAAAAAAGCAAATCGCAAGGAGCTTGCAGTGCCCGAATCGAAGAACAGCTACGAAAGCCCTCTCGTCGGAAGATACTCCGGCGGAAGGATGAGCTACATCTGGTCGGCCCAGAACAAGCATTCGCTGTGGCGAAGACTCTGGATAGAGCTGGCAAAGGCCGAAAAAACGCTCGGCATACCAATAAAACCCTCCCAGATCCAGGATATGGAATCGCATGCGGATGACATCGACTTCGATGCCGTCGCCCGCAAGGAGGCCGAACTGCGCCACGACGTGATGAGCCACATACATGTCTTCGGCGAACAATGCCCGTCGGCAAAACCCATAATCCACCTCGGCGCGACAAGCTGCTTCGTGACCGACAACTCGGAAATGATCCAGATCAGGGATTCGCTCCGCATCATCAGAGCGCAACTCCTCCTCCTCATGTCGGCCCTTGCGAAATTCGCAGAGAAGCGGAAGGGCATGCCAATCTTGGCGTTCACCCACTACCAGCCGGCCCAGCCGACCACCCTCGGCAAGCGCTTCTGCCTCTACCTGCAGGACTTCCTATTCGACCTGCGCAGACTCGACCTGGAGCTCGACAACCTCCCGTTCCGGGGGGTCAAGGGAACGACCGGCACCCAGGCCAGCTTCATGGAGCTCTTCGAGGGGGACGAGGCTAAAATCAAGTCCCTTGATGCGAAAATCGCAAAGGCGTTCGGTTTCAGATGCCCGGTCGCGGTCTCTGGCCAGACATACACCCGCAAGGCCGACTACTACGTGCTGTCAGTCCTCTCGGGAATTGCCCAGAGCGCCTACAAGGCGGCCGGGGACATCCGCCTGATGGCCAACCTGAAGGAGGTGGAGGAGCCCTTCGGCAAAAAACAGATCGGCTCCAGCGCGATGGCATACAAGCGCAACCCGATGAGATGCGAGAGGATATGCTCGCTGGCCAGATACGTCATATCCCTTCCGGCCAATGCTGCAGCGACCCATTCGAGCCAGTGGTTCGAGCGCACTCTCGACGACTCGGCGAACAGGCGCATAGTCATTCCGGAGGCCTTCCTGGCGACAGAAATCGTAGTGTCCA
>CAZGJP010000004.1:352-2092 GCA_964526605.1 uncultured Lentisphaera sp. | reverse complement strand
AGCCGAAATCGTTGAGGGAATGCAAGTCTGGCCAAAGGTCATCGAATCGAACCTGAGAAGGGAGCTGCCATTCATGGCCACGGAGAACATACTCATGGCGGCGGTCAAGGCCGGTGGCGACAGGCAGGAGCTTCACGAGGCCATACGGAAGCACTCCATGGAGGCGGCGAGGCAGATCAAGGAATTCGGAAAGGCGAACGACCTCATGGAGAGAATCGCGAAGGACAGGCTCTTCGCGAAAGTCGCAGGCAGGCTCGATGGAATTCTTGACCCCGCGAAATTCGTGGGCAGGGCACCATCGCAGGTGGAGGACTTCCTCGATGGCGAAATCAAGCCAGTCCTAAGGAAATATTCGCGGGAAATCCGTGACGCGGAGACGACTCGGACCGCCTCCAAGGTCTGAACTACGTAGTTCAGTGAATATTTACCGTTCGGCCTAGTACTTTGCGCCGTCCCGGCGCAAAGATGTTTGCGCTGGGACAGCGCAAACTACGCCTAGATGAAATGCAGACAGGCTCCGATTGCATCCGCAGTCAGCGCTCGAACTCGAAGAGCTGTGCCGACCACATGGTGATGTCCTCCGATATCGCCAAAGATCCATCCCTCCCCTTCCCGGGGACGATGTCCTTTTCCGGCTGGAACGCCTTGCTGTTCCTGCCGATCGAGTAGAATTTGCCCCGCGATCCCTCCTTCTGGTAGAAGTTCGCCACATCTACGGAATATCTGAGAACCGAAGGCGCGCCATCCGGTGTTTCCTTCCAGTAGGTAACAAGAATATGGAGCTTCCTACCGTTCGAGGATTTCGCGGCGAGCACCGTGAGAAGATTGTCCTTCGTCCCCCCCTTGACGTGAAGGCGGACCGGCGTCTCCCTCGATATCTTCTCCATCGCCATCCAACCGAAATACGCGGGTTTCGGCTCTCCCTTGCCATCCAGGTTGAAATAGAACGAGTCCGGAGGTTGCGGAAGCGCGGCGTTCATCGCCCCCCGGGAGGCCCTGTTCACGACCGCGAAGTCCCAGTATGGCTGCACAGCGGTCTTGCACTGGAGGTTGTGCGCCATTATCCACGCGCTGACATCGTTCGCAGTCACGTTCTTCCTGCCCTGCAGCGGCGGATAGAAGAAGGACCAGTTCCATCCGACGTTCCAAAGTTGTATGCCACGGTATTCCCCGAGAACCATCCTGTCTATCTCCTTCCTTATGAAGCTGGCGTTCTCGGACATCTTCTGCGGGTTGTTGTAGTCGCGATATGCGAAGACCAGTATCTCCGGGTTGATCTTGAGCGCACCGAGCCTGTTCATTATCTCGGGGATGAACTTTATCGTCTGCTCCGCGTCCAGCCCCGGCCCGACGACCTTCACATTCCCGCCATAGCCAGCGTTGTATTTCTCGACAGTGCGTATGAACTCGACAAAGTCGTTCATGAACTGGACTCTGCCGGGCTTGGTGTCGCTAAGCCTTCCCATCCTCACGTTCCTATCCTCGAAGCGGAAGTCGTATCCTCCCGATCCGGCCGGATCATGCATGAACTCGACGTATTTCACATCCCATCTGCCCCCCTTGGCCCAGCCGTTGTTCATATGCCTCAGAACATTGAGCATCACCGAGTTCCACTTCATCGCCTCCAGTGGCGATTTACCCTCCTGCATCCCGTTGTCCAACCAGCCCGTCCCCCCCTTGCCTATGTCGTATATGGCCTGCCATAACGGCTCGGCCCCGCTCTTCCTGATCGCCAAAACA
>CAZGJP010000004.1:0-342 GCA_964526605.1 uncultured Lentisphaera sp. | reverse complement strand
GAAGTCGTAGCTGGATTCGGAATTCGGATCGGCCTCCCTGTCAGGGAAAATGTCGGAAAGGGAAAGCTTCGACAATGTCTTCGCGACAGGCGCGCCCTCCTTGGGATCATTCGGCTCGAACTTGAACCCGTCGTTGAATCCGTCCCCGTGGGGAAATCTAACCAGCGAGACCCCTGCGGCCTTGTAGTGCGCAGTCAGATCCGCATCGTGGGAGTTGGTGCTCAGAGGCCCTCCCTGGACCCCGTTCAAAGCCTTGATGGAGCCGGCATCCTCCACAAAGCTGGTCTGGAACCTGATTGTCGCCTGCTGGGCGAACACCTGTGAGCAGAAAAGAGCGAGCGC
>CAZGJP010000003.1:0-37612 GCA_964526605.1 uncultured Lentisphaera sp. | reverse complement strand
TGAAATCAGGGGTCATGTGGGAATAGTTGATAGATGCATCCTCGCGGGGAGCAAGCGCGTGAGGGTGGCTGGGATACAAAATGTCGCCACAGATCCGGAATGCAGAGGAAGAGGGTATGGCTCGATCATCATGAACGCATCCATGAAAGAGGCCGCCTCCAGAGGCTACGACGCGGGACTTCTCTACTGCCTGCCAGAATTGCAGAAACTATACGAAAAATGCGGATGGATACTATTGCCGAAAGAACAAATAATACGCGTTGACTCCGATGGAACGGAAATTCCTCTCCCCGACAAAAATATAGCCATGTTCCACCCTCTGAAACTATCAAAATTCCCCACGGGGACAATACACCTTCAAGGAAACGACTGGTGAAATAGGGGCACCATGATCAAGACAAAGGAAATCAACTACGACGAGTCCAGATATGAAAGATGCGGATTCCCAGAGTTCATATATGGAGAAGGCAAAACTATCGGACAACTGGAAACCGTCGTCCGCGAAATTCGCAAAAGCGGCCACGCCGTAGTGGCGACCAGAGTTGAAAAACGCTCCGGCAAAAAATTGGAAAAAACATTCAAAGACGGATGCTACGACCAACAATCCCGCTGCTTTTACATAAAAACGGAAAAAAAACGGGAGAATGCCAATAAGATAACGATAGTTACGGCTGGCACCTGCGACTTGCCTGTCGCATACGAAGCGTTAAGGACTCTCGAGGCATGCGGCTATTGTTGCGATTTGATTTCCGATGTCGGCGTGGCAGGAATCCACCGTCTGACGACACGTGTCGAGGAACTCCGAAAATCCTCGGTTGTCATCGCTGTGGCTGGCATGGAAGGAGCGCTTCCCAGCGTGGTAGGAGGGCTCGTCTCCTGTCCCGTGATCGCTGTGCCAACAAGCGTAGGATACGGGGTCTCGCTCAACGGCCTTTCGGCCATGTTTGCGATGCTCAACAGTTGTGCCAGCGGCATCACTGTCGTGAACATCGACAACGGCTTCGGCGCAGCCTGCGCGGCAATGAGAATATGCAATTTGGGCTTTTGTCTTGAAATTGGATTGGAGAAGCATGCAGGAAGGGCTTGAGAGCAGAACAACGCCGATGATGAGGCAGTATCTCGCATCGAAGAAGGACATACCGCAGGACTGCATCCTGCTTTTCAGGATGGGGGATTTCTACGAGGTGTTCTTCGACGATGCCGTGAAGGCCGCCCCGCTCCTTGAGGTCGCCCTCACAAAGCGCGCCGGTGTGCCGATGTGCGGAGTGCCATACCACGCACTTGACATCTATCTTCCGAGGCTGTTGCAGTCGGGGGTCAAGGTTGCCGTGGCCGAGCAGATGGAGGATCCCCGATTCGCGAAGGGAATAGTGAAACGGGCGGTGACCAGGATAATCACCCCGGGAACCATCATCGAGGGCTCGGTCCTGGCGCCGAACCAGAACAATTTTCTCGCGTCGCTCTGCCTTGACAATGGCGTCTTCGGGCTTGCATCGCTTGACGTCAGCACAGGGGACTTCCGGACCACCGAGATGGACAAGCTCGAGGATGTCGAGAGCGAACTCCAGCGGCTGGCCGCCCCCGAATGCCTGCTTCCGGAATCCCTCGCGGTCCAATGGGGCGATGCCAGGATGAAGCAGATGCCGGGCCGCATCCTGTGGACCCGGCTCGACGACTGGATCTTCTCAAGGGACAACGCCGAGGAACTGCTCAAATCCCACTTCAAGGTCGCCTCTCTCGACGGGTTCGGATGCCGCGGGATGACCGCTGGGGTTTCGTCCGCAGGCGCCATCCTCCACTATGCAAGGGAGAATCTGCGCCAGGACGCCTCGCATCTCGGAAGAATGAGCGTATACAGGACCGGAGACTGCGCAACGATAGACTATGTGACGCAGAGGAATCTCGAACTGCTGGACTCCATCGGGGGCGACAAGAGCTCCACGCTCCTGGGCGTGCTGGACTCCACCGTCACGCCCATGGGCGGAAGGCTGCTCAGGGAGTGGATTCTACGCCCGCTGAGGGACAAGGCCCGCATCGAGGACAGACTCTGCGCGGTCGAGGCGCTGAAGGACGATGGCGTTGGACTGGCGGAACTGACGGAGACCTTGTCGGCGGCACGGGACGTGCAGCGGATTTCCACCAAGATCAATGTGGGGAGCGCGGCCCCCCGCGACGTATGGGCGCTTGCCCAGAGCCTCGATATCATCCCAGGCCTCAAGCAGATTCTCGCATGCCACGATGCGCCAAGGATGGAGGCCTTGCGAAATTCGCTGACCGAGTTTCCCGAACTTGTCCGAGACATCAAGGCGACTTTGGTGGATTCACCATCGGCCTCGCTCGGCGATGGCGGATTCGTGAGGGAAGGCTTCAACCCCGATCTCGACGAGCTCAGGCGGGCGTCCTCGGAGGGGAAGGACTGGATGGCCCGGCTCCAAAGCAAGGAGCAGCAGAGGACGGGCATAAAGACGCTCAAGATCAAGTTCAACAACGTGTTCGGATATTACATAGAGATAAGCAAGAGCTATCTGGACATCGTCCCGCAGGACTACATAAGGAAGCAGACCATAGCCACCGGAGAGAGGTTCGTGACCCCGGAACTGAAGGAGATGGAGAACAAGATCATCGGCGCGGAGGAGAAGGCGAAGTCGCTGGAACTCGATATATTCACCAGGCTTCGGGAGAAGATACTGCTCCAGATGGACAGGCTCCTCGACACGGCGGCTATTCTGGCGGAGATGGACGTCCTGGCATCCCTCGCGAACTGCGCGGCCAAGAACAACTACTGCCGGCCGGCGATCCGCCAGGAAAGAATTCTGAACATACAGGAGGGCAGACATCCAGTCCTGGACGTGAAGATGACGAGGGAGAGGTTCGTCCCGAACGACACCGCGCTGGACGACAAGGACAACCGCATCATGATCATCACCGGGCCGAACATGGCCGGAAAGTCAACCTACATCCGCCAAGTCGCGCTCATCGTGATAATGGCCCAGATCGGATCATTCGTCCCGGCGAAATCCGCGGAAATCGCCATCATGGACAGGATTTTCACACGCGTGGGCGCTTCGGACGACATCTCCCGCGGACAGAGCACATTCATGGTCGAGATGACCGAGGCGGCGAACATCCTCAACAACGCGACAGCGGACAGCCTTGTCGTCCTCGACGAGATCGGAAGGGGCACGAGTACCTTCGACGGGATCAGCATCGCCTGGGCCGTCGCCGAATATCTGCACGACAGCGAGAGGACCAGGCCGCTCACTCTTTTTGCCACCCACTACCACGAGCTGACCGAGCTCTCGCTCACATGCAAGGCCGTCAAGAACTACAACGTGGCCGTGAAGGAATACGGGGATCAGGTCATATTCCTCAGGAAGATACTGCCGGGGGCGACAGACAAGAGCTACGGCGTGCACGTCGCGAAAATCGCAGGCCTGCCGCAGGAGGTGATCGACAGGGCCTTCGAGATACTCGAAAACCTCGAGAACAACTCCGTTGGGGAGGCGGGGAAGCCCAGCCTGGCAATCAGGACTAGGACGAAAAGAAAGAACAGCTCCCCCGAGGACGACAGCTCCCTCTTCGACTGGGCGAAGCAGAAATGACAGAATTTCGGGGGTTCCTGGTCTGACCCTGGGATCCACAACTATGTGTCAATATGATAATCAGAATGACACCGATTTCCCATTCATTCGCCGAAGGCAAAAACCATGTCCACAGGCACCGGTCTGTAGCCAGACCAGTCCGCCCGCGTGCGGAGTCCGACCCGGTCGCCGGCGCGGAGTTCCGAGGCCATGGCCACCCTGCCATTACGAATCACGAAGGAGCTGTCCAGGACACGGAAGTCGTGGGGTATCCCCCCGGACTTCCATGCGCGGAGCGCTTCCAGCCGGGCTTTTGATTCCACGCTGACTGGCTGGCTGGAAGACAAACTTTCCCAGAGGGCCAGACCGGGACCGAAAGCATCTGGATCCTCCAACACCACGCGCCCGTTGGCTGACGACTTGACGGACCCACCCACCGTCAGGCTGGTCCGCGCACTGGCCGGGGAGGCTCCAGGTCCGTCTCCTCCGATTTCCATCTGTCCTGGCTTCCACAGTTCCGGCGGCGACCATCGGGAAGGTGAAGGGTGCCGGCCGCCGGCGGCGGAGAGGTCGGCGAGGCGCGCGGCAAGAGCGTGCAGGCGCTGCCACCGGAATTCCTTGTAAAAGTGGGTCTTCGGCACGGCATCGCACCGGTCGCGCCAGACCACCTTCCCATCGTGGTCCACGACCACCATGGTGGCCTCGCCCCCGCGTTCCCGGTAGGAATTCCGGACTGTCTGGCCGAGATCATCGAGCACCATCGGGACGGAAAAAAATGGCAGGGCCAGTTGAAGGAGTCCGGCGGCGCGGACCCGCTCATCAATGGTCGTCGGATGAAATGCGATCGCATTTTGATGGAACTGGGCTCCCTTGGCAATCCGGCCTTTCGGCGGGAAAGGATCATCGGCACCCATGACGGTGTCATGAACGCTCACGTTTACCAAAACAAAGTCGGCGAGGTGACCGGCCGCTTTGGCGAGTGCGTCGAATTCCACGGCGAGTGTGAAATGGTAGGCCCAGAAATCCGTGGGATGCGTAAAGAGTAGGACAACCGGTTTCCTCCTCCATGCATCGGAAAGCCGAAAGGCTGTGGCGGGATCTTTGAGCGGCCAGGCACCCGGCCGGGGTTTCACCCGGCCCGGATCGCCGTCCGGCTCGTAGGACATGAGTGTTTGGAGCAGTTCGATGAGCACCCACCCGGTGGCATGGTCAAAGACATTGTTCGGGTTGCCGGCCTGCACTGCGGCAGCCACATCGAATGCATCCAAACGGTCCAAGGTGAAATCCGGAGCAGTTTTCCCGACCTCCACAAAATCCCCGCCCAGACGCACTTCAAAGGGGACACATGGGGCGCTGGTCCCCATGAGAGCGGCCACCATTGCATACCGGCGGAGCACAGCAAAGTCCGCCGCGCTCAGAAGGCCGGTGGAATACGCCCGGCGCAACAACTCGATGCCATCGTCGTAGGATGATTGCCAGAATGTCCGAAGCGCTTCCTGCCCCGCCGGGGCAGGCTCGTTCGGCTTGAGCTTCGAAAGTCCGGCATCGCGGGCTTCTTTGAGCAGCGCGTATTCGGCCAATTGCCGGAGGGGTTCCTCGGACTCCGACAGCGCCTCGCGGGCAAGAACTTTTTTCAAGACCTGCGATCCCGTGCCGGATTTCCATCTCTCAAAAAGTCCCAAGTCAGCGTCGACTCCCGCATATTTGGTCGGCGGAGTCATCACCGCCGAAAGCAGAAGGGCGGTCATTCCGGGGTCGGCCGGGCGAGCCAAGTTTGCCCGCACCTCGGCAAGCCATGCCGAGGCGGGGCGCCCGGTTTCGGCAAAAACCGCGAATGAAGACAAGCCTATGAGCGACACTGCCAGCACCGCGCGAACCACAACAACTTTCACGGCGTTGATTCCACCACAATCCGCGAAGTCAGGATGCCGATAGCCAATGATGAATGCTCTCCGTCGAAAAACAGACCGATGAGCGATGGGAGTTTTGATTTTCACCATGGAGAAAAAGTAGTCTGGCGAGGCGTTAAATCAAGCTGGGATGCTTGGAAAATCGGGGGTTGCGGGGTTGGACCCCATGTTTTTTGTTCCTAAAATCGTTTATATATGACCGCGGCCTGATGAGCCTAGGTTTTGCGTTTCCCTTGATTTTGGGACTCTTGCTCCGGAATCAGGCCCCCGGATCCCGAAATGGGGAGAAAGGATGATGTCCGCAAGGTCACGCGGCTCGATTCGGAATCTGGAACCCTTTCCCTGGAAGAAGCTGTGCTCCTCTATGAAATGAATGCTGAGATCGCTCCATACGGCCTCTCTGCCGTCGTCTGTCCGCCTGGCGGTCGTCACGCGTTTTGCAAAGATTCCGGAATGGGGCCAGGGGCAGACAATCCCCCCTTTCGCCTCGTCGGTTTTCGCATCCAGGCCGTCGCATATATTCACCCATGTCCCCAGTCCTACGACCGCCTTGCTGGTCACATACATCATTCTTCCGGCGAGGTCGTGGCTTGTGATGTTGAGACGGGAAAGCTCTGCCTGGTCCTCTTCGATTATTTCCAGATAGTGGCGCTGGTCAGTGCCCATGAAGCCGCCCGAGACGAGACGCCCGGAGGCAAGAAGTTCCTGAATGATGTCGGCCTGTTTTTCCTTTCTCATCTTTCCACCTGTGTCTGCTGTGCGGCGAAGCCGCTGTTTTCATCACGCAATGGCGGTTTTGCCTATGCGAACTTGTCGTAGTATATCTTCTCCTCGGGCATTCCGAGCTCGCGGAGCAGCTTCACGGACGCGTCTATCATCCCCGGGCTTCCGCACAGATATCCCTCGCATGCCGAGGCATCCTTCACGTTTCTCCTTACCACATCCGTGACGAGCCCTGTCTCTCCCTCCCATTTATCGCCATCGCGTATATTTGCGACGACGGGGACGAAGCTGAAATCATGCAGTCCCCTCTCGAAGCTCCTCATTTCCTCGACGAGGCAGATGTCGGTTACCGTGTTTCCGCCAAAATAGAATCTCGCCTTGCGCGCGATTTTTCTGTTCCTCATCTCGAAAAGCATGCACCTTATCGGAGCTATCCCTGAGCCTCCTGCGACGAATATTATTTCGGCGTCAGTTCCGCTGAGCCTGAATTCGCCATATGGGCCATTCAGTCTGACCGGATCGCCAGTCTTGAGAAAATCGAAGCAGTATGTGGTGCATATTCCGCCGGGGACAAGCCTTATGATCAGCTCGATCGCGTTTCTATCAGCGGGATCAGAGGCCACTGAATAGGCCCGGTAGACCTCTTCCGATCTGTCGCCGTAGCGAGGAGTTAAAAGCTGTATGTATTGCCCCGGGACATAGTCGATGGCGGGGGGGCTCTCGATCTCCATCCGGAACAGGCGCATGTCGCGCGTAAGTTCGGTGATTTCAGCGCATCTGCAGCTGTATTCCCTTACCGAGAACAGCTCCTCCGGAATTGAGATTAGCATGTCGTTCTTTATCTTGACCTGGCATGCGAGGCGGACGTCGTCCCTCTTTTCCTCCTCAGTCAGATATGGCTCCTCGGTGGGCAGGATCTGGCCTCCGCCTTCAACAACCCTGACCTTGCAAAGGCCGCATGATCCGCGCCCTCCGCATGCGCTTGGAATGAAGATCTTTTCCGAGGCGAGTGCGGAGAGGAGGTTTCCGCCCCCTTTGACCTTTATCTCCCTCTTGCCATTGACAGCCAGCTTGCAGTCGCCGTAGTTCGAGACGAAGATCTCGCACAAGGCAAGTGCGGCGGCCAGCGCCGCTCCTATCGAGCTCACTATCAATACGGCAAACATGAAGTCCTTAATCATTTCCCACTTCCAAAGTTTGGTCTTTCTTCCGAGCCAATTGCAAAACTCCCCGTGGCCGCGCGGAGTTTTGCAATTGGCTCTTCCATCAGTCCACATCCTTGCGGCAAGTCTTTCCGGATGGCGTCAGTTTCCCTGGAGCACTCCGGCGAAGCCCGTGAAGGCCAGCGCCATCATCCCGGCTATGATGAGCGATATTCCGGGACCCTGGAGTCCGGGCGGAATGCGGTCGAGAGCCAGCCTCTGCCTGATGCCGGACATGGCCACGATGGCGAGAAACCATCCTAGCCCGCTCCCGAAACCATAGCCGACAGTCACGATGAAACTGTAGTCGCGTATGACCATGAACAGCGACGCTCCGAGTATGGCGCAGTTGACGGTTATCAGCGGCAGGAAGACGCCAAGGGTCTGATACAGCGCCGGGAGATACCTGTCTATCACCATCTCAACAAGCTGGACGAACGCGGCTATGACTATTATGAACATGACGACGCGGAAGAACTCGAGATGCAGGGGCACCAGCACCTTGTGATAGACAATCCAGTTCAGGGCGACAGTGCTGGTCAGCACGAATATCACAGCCAGTCCGAGGCCGAATGCGCTTTTGATCTCTCGCGAGACTCCGAGGAACGGACATAGCCCGAGAAAGTAAGCGAGCACCATGTTCTGCGTGAATACGGCCGACACGCATACTATCAGGGCCTGCCAGAATTGAACCTCAAGATCCATACGCTAAGCCTTCCGGTTTTGAATTGACCTCATCGCCCACACCACCAGAGCCAGCACGAAGAAAGCCCCGGGCGGCATCACCATGATTATCCACTTGTCCCAATATGGCCCGCTGAAATAGGGAACCGCCATTCCTGCCAAAGTCCCCATGCCGAGCACCTCCCTTATCGTGGCGATTATCAGCAGGATGAATGTGTATCCGAGAGCGTTCCAGAATCCGTCAATAAAGGCCAGACCGGGTGGATTCGACACCGCGCATGACTCGCATCTTCCCATCACGATGCAGTTGGTTATGACAAGTCCGACATAGGGGCCAAGGTTGCTGCTCATTTCCGGCCAATAGGCCTTGAGAACTATGTCGATGATTATCACATGGAATGCGATGATGAGCGTCTCCACCATCATTCTTATCGTCTTCGGGGTGAAAGAGCGCAACATCGCCACCGACATTGCGCTGAGGGAGACAGTGAAGATCAGCGCGGCGCACATGACAACTGTGTTTAGAACCAAGTTCGTAACTGCGAGAGTGCTGCATATTCCTAGCACCTGGCAGAATATGGGATTGTTTTTCCACAATCCCTCGATCATCAGTTTTCTGTTGCCGTTGCCTGTCATCGTCTGAAAATCCCTCTCATTGCAAAACGTCGCTGTTTTCGCGTGTTTCGGGGCCATGCACGGCATGCCCGTCCACGTTCCTGCGGAATCACAGATCTCGATTCTCCATGCTTCCTATTTCCAACCTCCATTCATCCACCGCATCGTTTATTATCTTCTCCAAGCGCGTGCAGGTCTGCGTGGCGCCGGTCACCGCCTCGACTTCATTGTCCCCGAGCTGCCCGCCGGTCCGTCTGAACGCAATAGGCCTTGCATCCGACGAAAGCCTCCTCCCTATGAATTGATTCCGGAAGACCGGTTTTACTATTTCCGCGCCGAGCCCCGGTGTCTCCGACTGTTCGTAGAAGGCGATTCCCAGCAGCGTCCTCCTGTCGGCGGCAACTCCGACAAATCCCTTGATCGGGGCCCAGAATCCCTTTCCGGCAAAATGGACGGCATACGCCTTGACCACGCCGTTTTCCACAAAAGTATAGGCTCCCGTCCCGCCGGAATGTTCCGATCCGGCCACCAGTTCTGTGAATCTGGCGTGGACTTCGGCTCCGGCAAGCTCCGTGGCGTTCTCTCCCAGCGCCTCCAGAACGGCCCTCTCCAGAGCGATTTTCTCGTTCATCCTGACGCGCTTCCCGGTATACCGGCTGAAGCCTATTATCACCGAGCTGAAAACGAGCATGGCCACGAACATGTAGACGACAGGATACCAGCGCCGGCTCTTGAGAGCCTCTATTCCTTTTGCTTCCTTTTGAATGTCCTCGTTCATCCTATTTACTTGTCCATCCTATTTATGCCCGCGTCTTCCCCATCCACCGAACTGCCTTGCCACATGGTCCATTATGGGAGCGAACATGTTTGCCATGAGTATTGAGAACATCAGACCCCCGTTGAAAATACTGAAGTTCCTGATGACCAGAGTCAAAGTTCCTATGAGCATTCCGAAGAATATTTTCGCCACACGCGTCTTGGGCGCCGAAACAGGATCGGTGGCCATGAAAAACGCGCCAAAAAGGAAGCCTCCGCCCATCACCGCCGTCAGCGCACCGGGAACAGGCCTGACCCCGAAGCGGAACAGCACTTCGTTGAGCAGGGCATAAGTCAATATGGTGGATAATATTATCGCTCTGTTTGCAGTTCCTGTCGCAAAAAGGTAGATCCCCCCGACCAATATGGCGATGACGCTGGTGACCCCCATGGTTCCAGCGACCCTGCCCACAAGCAATCCGCGATGGAATCCGGCCCGGGAGAACTCCTCCGTCTTGCCATCTTCAATGGCAAACGGCATCTTTGAAACCCTCTCGCCGGGAACCGAGTCCGTCAGGCGCAGGCGGCCGGCCTTAAGATGGGCCATGGGCGTGGCGCCAGTCACCGAATCGGCATCCGACACTGTGCTCCATCTGGAGAGCGCACCCCAGGTCCCCTCGGCCGGGGCAGGCCAGACTGCCGTCATGGCCACCGGAAAACAGATGTAGACAAAACAGCGGCCCGACATTGCGGGATTGAAGATGTTCCTGCCAAATCCGCCGAATACCTGCTTGGCCATCGCCACGGCAAAGACAATCCCTATCCCAGCCACATGCCAGGGAACCGACGGAGGCATTATAAGCGCGAAAATGGTGCTGCTCACGAGAACCGACTCGCTGACCGGCTCGTTGCGGCGCCTTGTGAACACATATTCGGAGACGACACCCACAAGGGCTGTCCAGATGACGAGAGCCAGACTCCGCCAACCGAAGAAATACACCGACGCTGCAACGCAGGGCATCATCGCCACTACCACCCGCCTGTTGACGGGTTCACTGTGGAAATATTTTGCAAGCCATCCGCCGATGTTTGACATTTTTCCCAATTGACCTTTTAGATGATGAATTGCGTGTCTTAGATCCTTCGACATGGCATGCAACATAGCCAAAGTCCCAGTGGTAAGCTAGGCTTTGTTCTCGGAATATCAAGGTTTCATCGCTGCCATTCTGTGTAAATGCCCGACCGGAATCAGCCACCGGAAAAGTCTCTTCTCCCAGACATTGCGTTGGGAAGTCGGGTTCGGCAACTTCTAGCTTGAATAACTGACAGGAATTTTGACTTTCATCGTGGATCAAATGTGGGCGCGGAGACGGCGGAAATCAAGCCATGGAATTGTCAATGCAGGCCCACCGTCCTGCGGGATTATATGCGAAGCGCCCCTTGATTTTCCTGCCGGGGGGCATAATTTCCACACATGACGAATAAAAACCTCATGGTGCAAGATGTCTTTTCTAGGGCTTGAAGGCAGAAGGATACTCGTCTTCGGAGTGGCCAACCGCAAGAGTGTCGCATATCACATTGCGCGGACGCTGGTCGACGAGGGGGCGTCGGTGATGGTCTCGGTCCAGAGCGGCGAGCACGCCTCGTCGCTGGAGAAGATACTGCCCGGAATCCCCTTTTGCATCTGCGATTTTCGCAGCGACGAGCAGATGCTGTCCGCCGCCGGGCGGGTGAAATCCGAGTTCGGGAGCATGCATGGGATAGTCCATTCCGCGGCGTTTGCGAATTTCGCCGAGGGGCCGAGGCCATTCCATTCGACGTCGCGGAAGGATTTTCTCGAGGCGGTGGACATATCCTGCTGGTCGTTCATCCGCATTGCCGACCTATACAAGGACATGATGGAGAAGGACTCCTCGATGGTCACCATATCCATATCGAGCACCCGGATGGCGGCGGAGAGCTACGGATTCATGGCTCCGGCGAAGGCGGCTCTCGACTCGAGCGTGTGCTTCCTGGCCAAGTCGCTTTCGGCCCCGTATGGAATAAGGGTGAACGCGGTGGGTGCCGGACTTCTGAAGACCTCCTCGTCGGCGGGGATTCCCGGATACATCGAGCCGTATCTTTTCGCCGAAAAGGCCACGCTCAGGAAGCGGAATCTGGAGACAAGCGAGGTGGCGGCCGTCGCCACCTTCCTGCTCAGCCCGCGCTCGGCGGGGATAAACGCCCAGACAATAATTGTTGATGCCGGGATGTCCACGAACTATTTCGACAAGGGGATCGTCTCCAAGGCGGTGTCGCCTTGAAGAGCTGCGATGAAAACCTGGCCAGGAGGATAGACGAGGAGGCTGTCTCCAGGAAGGACTCGTTCACCGCGATGAGCATAGCCGACAGCATATCCTGCGATTTTCCTGCCATCCCCAAGGACGAACTTGCCGATTCCGTCGAGAAGGTTCTTTCCGGCAACGACGATATTTTCGGGATATGGGAGGATGGTGCGCTCTTGTCTTTCATCCCCAGGACTGTATTCATGAAGGGGGCGGAGTTCTGTTCAACTCCGTCGGATGACGAGCTGAAGGCGGGGATATTCATTCCGGGCGATTTTTTCCGGGTTTTCGCCCGGGCCGATGTTGATGTGGCCAGCTTCAGCCTCCTGCACATGAACAAGGGGCCCGCAGCCGGACTGGCTAGGCCTATGGTCTCAACGACAGTGATCGACGCGAAATTCCCGTTCTCCGCGAAAAAGATCAAGCCGAAAAGGCGTGGGAGGACGGAGATTCCGGCCTTTTCCATGAAGGATTTCTACGGGAGGAGCGGCTTCAGGAAGGGTGACACATTGATCTTCCGGGTTGAGGATTACGGCAAGGGGAGCTTCTCTTTCCGCCTCAAGACCGCCTCGGAGCGCAGGAGGCCGAATGTCCTCAAGAAGTGGTGCATAAGGATGGAGCAGGCCTTTCTCGGTATTTTCGACGAGCTTGGAGAGGCGATAGGCTTTCGGGAGCAGATGGAGGAAGTCTTTCTCGCCGCTCCCGACATATTGCGCGACCCTCCGATCAGCTTCGATGAGTTCCTCAGAGCGTCATGCCAGGTGGGAATAGTCCGTCGAGCCGGGGATGGAATACTTTGGAACAAGATTCCGGAGGAGGAGACCCGGGAGATCCCCGAAGAAATGCTTTCGATATCCGCAGGCCGGACCAAGGCCCTCGGTGACATTCTGGACGAGATAGGGCTTGCGGTCCTGCCCGAGATTGTTGACTCGTATATGAACGACGCCATGTTCAGAAAGCTGACCCTCGATGCCGTGTATGAACGCCTCATGAAGCTCGCGCCGGGACAGTTCGCGGACGAGGCGCAGAAAGTTTCCTTCGAGATAATGATGGAGGAGAACTGGGAGAAACTCGAGGAGAAATACAACGCATCGGCGGATTCCGCCAGAGGAGTCCTGAGGGGGAGGCTGTTGGACACCTACGACGAGATGCTCCGGACCATCCTCGAATCCGAAAAGACCGGAACACTCCTAAGCTCGATCCCGCAGGATGAATTCGGAAAGTTCTCTTCCTTCCTGTCCGCGCTGTCCGACACGATCGCATCACTGGACGACGACGGCGCGGAATTCGGGGAGAAGGATGCGCAGGACATCGAAAAATTGATGTCCTCCTTCGAAGAAATCAGGGAGATATCACGGAAATTGTCCAAGTGAAACTAAATTTTGCGTTTAGAGAAAGACAACACATCAATGGTGCAGATCATGAAGAATCGTCCCATTCTGATTCCAGAGCCGAAATCAATTGCGTTCCGCGGCGGAAAAGATTTGCGGCTGGGGGAACTGGATATCAGATTCAAGTCCCGGAAGGACGCGCGCGTGGAGAGAGCCGCAAAGGCCTTTTCAGATGAGATAGCCGACTCCTGCCTCCGGGAGAAATACATGTTTGGCAGGACCAGGCTTGAAATAAGCGTTGACCGGAAGTTCGGGGAGGAAGGCTACCGGATTGATGTCGGCGAGGCCGGAATTGCCATTTGCTCGGGCGGTCCGGCGGGAGCTTTCCATGCGGTCCAGACCTTGCGCCAGATGGCAATGTCCAAGGGACTGAAGATGCCATTTTGCAATATCGAGGACAGTCCCGACTACCCCGTCCGCGGATTCTACCACGATGTGACGAGGGGCAAGGTCCCGAAGCTGGAGACCTTGAAGGCTCTCGCCGACAAGATGGCGTTCTACAAGTTGAACCAGCTCCAGCTCTACATCGAGCACACGTTCGCCTACATGAACCATCCGGACATCTGGCAGGGCAGCGATCCTCTGACCCATCAGGACATCATGGATTTGGATGGGTACTGTGCGGAGCGTTTCATAGAGCTGGTCCCGTCATTCAGCACCTTCGGGCATTTCTACACGGCCATATGCAGTCCGCGCAAGTCGCACTTGAACGAACTTGAGCTTGATGCCTCGGAAAGGGCGTTCTCGTTCTGGGACAGGATGGCCCACTACACGCTTGACTGCTCGAATCCGGAGTCGCTCAGGCTTGTCGAGGAGATAATTCTCGAGACGGCACCCCTTTTCAGGTCGAAGTTCTACAACATCTGCTGCGACGAGACATTCGATTTGGGCAAGGGGAAGAATGCGGAGAAGGCGAAAAAGCTTGGAAAGAGCCGGCTATACGTTGACTTTCTCAAGAAGATAATGAATGTTGTGCGCAAGACCGGAAAGACGCCGATGTTCTGGGGCGAGATAGTCCTCGAGTCGCCCGAGATGCTGCGCGAAATTCCGCGCGATTCGATAGCCTTGAACTGGGATTACAGCCCCGAATGCAAGCGGGACTCCAAGCCGTTCGCGGAGTCGGGATTGAAATTCTACGTCTGCAGCGGAGTGCATGGCTGGAATGCGTGGATGAACAACATCGAGTCGGCATCGCGCAACATAGTCAATTTCGCCAGGAAGGGGCTCGATGCCGGAGCGGCCGGGCTCCTCAACACGGACTGGGGCGACTACGGCCACATCAACTCGCTGTCCTCTTCATATCATGGAATGATTCTCGGAGCGGCCGCGTCATGGAACATCGAGTCATGTTCGGACATGGGTAGATTCGACGAGGATGTCAGTCGTCTTGAATTTGGCGATGCAAGCGGGCGGCTCGCCGGAGTTCTGAGGGAGATATCCAAAACTGTCATGGTATCATGGGGACCGTTTGTCTGGTGGACAAGCCCCAGCGAGGACATGAAGGACTGGGAACGCGACGCCACGACCGGATTTTTCGCGGCCGAGTTGAGAAGGACAAAGCCCGAGGACACAGGAAGAGCGATTGGGAGGCTGAGGGAGCTATCATGCGAGCTACTTGGAATTTTTGACAAATCAAAGCCTCTCGACAAGCTCGCCAAACTGGAGCTGCTCGCCGGAGCCAAGGGATGCATGCTTGTCCACGAGGCCCATCTATGCCTCCAGACCATTTCGAAAAAGAAGGGGAAATTAAACAGGTCCGATCGCGGATTCATCGCCAGGACGGCGGACGACATGCGCCGTTTCGAACAGACATATTCGCAAATCTGGCACATTCGCAACCGGCCGTCGGAGTATTTCAGGATCAAGGAAATTCTCTGCAAGACAGCAACAAGACTGGACAAGCTCTCGTGACTATTGTCCGCAAACGCCTGCTCCAGCCATCTCATCGGTTCAGCTCCCGGAGAGGAAAACGGCGGACGCCGCTACCTCGTCTTGACGACGGACTGTTCCTTGAAAAAACGAACGATCAACTCTGGAGCGTTGAGTGGATACTTGTGTGTTCCAGGATGCACCACGGAGACAACCGGGGTTCCGTTCCTGGACGGATATAATGTGCCGACAAGATCGCCTGACGTCGCCCAGGGACCGCTCTCGTCCCCGCATCCATTTCGCTTGCGGAGAAGCTCGACGATTTGCTGCTGCTTCTCGAACGGCACGATATTGTCGGCCTTGCCTGCGATGTGCATGACGGGCATCGGTCTGGCATCTTCGCTCGCTAAGAGTCCGCGGGCACCAGCGGCCGATGGAGCGATCGCAGCAAAAACCTTGGATCGCGTCACACTCAAAAGATATGTGAATCCTCCGCCATTGGAGTGCCCGGTTGCGAACACGCGGGTTTCGTCCAGACCATGGCCCTCTCGCAAAGACTTTAAAATAGCATCCATGAATTTTAGGTCGCGGTCATTGCTCGTTCCCAGCGTCTGCTGCCAGCCGGAGCGCCTTCCTTCCGGATCGCGCCCGGTGGCGGTCGGCAATCCCTGCGGGCAAACGATAATGGCTTCCGGCCAGTATTTCTGGAAATCCAACTGTTCGATGCTTTTCCAAGAGCCGCCATGCCCGTGGAATACAAATATGGCCGGAGCCGCTTCATCCGTCTTTCTGGCCGGAGGAATGACCAAGGCTTCGCGTCTTTCCCCGTCAAGCGTCCACTCGAGCACGGTGCCGGCCTCGCCCGCTCCAACTGCGGCGACGCCAAGCAAGACGGCAACAATCGTAGCGTGCGTTTTCATCTTTTTCCTTCCATCGCAGGCCGCAAGCCGGATCCATGGCGCGCATGCTGCCCGACCTCACTTTTTTGGGAGAACGCGATTGAAGCGTAGCTCACGCAGTGGGAGTAGTCGCCGCTCATATCCCCCGAGTTCGCGTATGCTACAAGCTCGGTTGCGATTTTCGCAGGCTTGCCCGAGACCTTTTGTGCGGTCCGGAGCAGTATCTTTATCGGGTTCTCCCCGCAGATCGTAGCTCCTGTCTCGTCAATGTAGTCGCGGAATCCGGCGTAGTCGAGAGCGAGGATTTTCTCCACCGCGCCCATGTCCAACTTCCTTATCTTCGCGGCGATGTCTCCGCCAAGGAATGGCAGATATCCGAATGCCTGTCCGTAGTGGGTGAAGTCCGAGCTGATTATCCAGATGTTTTCGCCCCCGAGGAAGCCAAGCATGGCGTCGGAGAGGCTGTCCGCAAGCGCATCGTCAATGGTCCCGCAGATGAACGGGACCATCGGAAGCTCCGGCTGGACTATCTGCAGGAAGGGCAGTTCAACCTCGAGCGAATGCTCTCCCGAGTGAGCCCTCCCGGCCTCCTGCACGGCGGGGCAGGCTTCTGCGATTTTCGCAAGCGCGTCCTTGTCCACGGCAACGGTCCCGAGCGGTGTGTCGAAGCTGTCGAAATCCCCGTATGCGAGCCCATGCATCCTGTATCGGTGGGAGGGTGCGATCACGATAGCCCTCTTGTATTTCCATCCCTCCAGCAGGGAGAACGCCTTGGCGGCCGTCCTGCCCGAATAGACGTATCCTGCGTGGGGGGCGACGAGAGCGATGGGCCTGCCTTCCCGCGGGGAGGGATTTGTTTTTCCCACTGGGGCTTCGAGATATGAAAGGATTTCAGCGCGCAAACGCAGCGGATCGTCGTCGTAGAATTGTCCGGCTACGGCAGGATGTCTTATTTTCGGACTGTCCTTCATGTCTTGAGCTTGTCTTTTATCTTCCCGGCGAATTCGTTCCGTTCCGCTTCTGATGCGTATTTCAACTGCCGCCAGTTCCAGCGGAAGCCGTCCTCGGGCCCCCTCGGAACCACGTGCATGTGCGCGTGCCATACGACCTGTCCGGCGCAGGCCCCGTCGGAGAGATGGAAGTTGAAGCCGTCCACATCGAGCGCCCTCTTGAAAGCGACTCCGATCCTTCCGGCCACGTGCGTGATTCTTCCGGCGACATTTTCCGGCACCGATGATATGCTCTGGTGGTGCTCCTTGGGTATGACGAGCGCATGTCCCTTGCATATGGGGGAGATGTCCAGAAAGGCGAGCACGAGTTCGTCCTCGTATATTTTCGCGCACGGAATTGTCCCTTCCACTATCTTGCAGAAAATGCAGTTGTCCATGGTTGAATCTCCTTTTTTAGGGACTGTTAAACAACAAGTGCTACATTTGCTGGCTGCTATTATGGCTTTTACCAAGGAACGAATGAGGAGCATATCGCTCTTCCGCCTTTTTCCTGTCGCGCTGTTTTCCCGGGCTGTCCCCGGGCGTCGCGTCAGATTTCAACCTCCACGATGTTGGTTCCGGCCTTGGAGAAGTCACCGAGCGGTATTTCAGCGTCATATCTCTTTCCATCAAGGAATATGCCGCGTGGCTTGCCAGCCCTGGCCTTCGAGAATTTGATTCTTATCCTCCTTCCTCTCCAGACCTTGAAGACCTCGTGGCCATTC
Organism: uncultured Lentisphaera sp.; assembly: GCA_964526605.1. Taxonomy (GTDB): domain Bacteria; phylum Verrucomicrobiota; class Lentisphaeria; order Victivallales; family GWF2-50-93; genus DYMC01. The sequence goes on along the minus strand of CAZGJP010000003.1, from coordinate 19,944 downwards.
CATGATTCCGGCGCGGAAAAAGCTATCTGCAGCGAATCGAATCCGGGTTTCACCCCGACAAGTTCAGTTATTATCCTTCTGAACCATGAGAGGGAGCCGGTCGAGTTGCTGAAAAGCTGGGTGCCGAATTGCGGATGGTCGGGGCCGACGGTGAAGTTGGACTGCTGATGCCTTGGTCCCGTCGCGATGTCCTGTATCATGGAGGACGGGAGGACGCGGAGGAGCTTGGTGAAACATTCGTCGGCCTTCCCGCTCCTCGCGAGCGCATACAGGAAGAATGACTCGCCATGCAGGTAGATGCTTCCGTTCTCGAACATCCCCGGAAGAATGTCCGCTATCCGTCCGACGTCCTTGCGGCTCGCCGCGGTGTATGAAGGGGCCATCAGCAGATGCCCGAGAGGAGTGTCGAGGGATTCGAGAGACTTCCAGACCTGCTCCTCCCTGCCAGCTTTCCGCGCGATGCCGGTGAATATGGCCCATGCGTTCACGTTGAGATGAATCCTGCCCTCTCTGCACTTCGCGCTTCCCACCGGACGCCCCGCGTCGTCTATCGCGTAGACATACCAGCGTCCATCCCATCCGTGCCCGTTGACCGCATCGGACATCCTCTCGGCGATGGAGTTCATATCGTTTGCATCCCTCCCTGCGCCGCGTTTTTCCGCGATCGATGCCATTGTCCTGGCCGCATGGACGCATGCGCAGCTCAGCCAGACGCTCACGCCACGGCTTCCGCCAATCCCGGACAGGGCATCGTTCCAGTCGCCGTAGCCGATCCTGCAAAGGCCGTGATGCCCCGTATGGGAGGCCAGGGATTTCACGGCCATCAATGCGTGTTCGTAGACGGTTCCCGTCTTCGATGGATCGGGCTTCATTCCCTTCTCGTCGAAATACGGGACCTCGACATCGAGGAAGGTGAAATCGCCGCTCTCCTTGAGGTATTCAGCCAGCGTGTCAGGTATCCAGCTGGGAGAATCCATGTACATCCTCATGTCGCAGCCGGAGTTGGGAAACTTCTCGAACTGCCTGACCGCCCTGCCGTCGGGAAACTGATACTGCAAGGTGCGCAGGAGCATTGTCCTGACGTATTCCGGATTGAAGTCGCATATGCCGAGAAGGTCCTGCAGGACGTCCCTGTAGCCGACTTTGTCCAGGGCGCGGACGAAGCGCGACTGGTTTCGGGCCTGGTATCTGGACCACACGTTGAAGTATCGGTCCAAGTCCGGGGAAGGGGTCTTTATCTTGAGGCTGTCTATCCATTTGTCCCATTGCCCCGAGAGTTTTCCACCTATGGCGGATGGGTTCCTCAGATCTTTCCGGAATTCGCGTAGGAACTTTTTTCTCTCGGCCTTGTCCAAGGGACAGGCCCCGTATCCGAGCGTCCATTCGCGGATCTCCCCCGCCTTCAAGTCCGCATTGAACTGGGCGGCGGCGACAAGCCCGGCGTATGGCTGCACTCCGAGGCTTCCAGTGCATCTTCCCTTCTGCACGGCCGGAGGGATGGCGGATCTTCCTCCCATGCCGTCGAAAAGCTCTCCCATCATGTCGAATCCGTCGAAATGCGGCTCGGACGCGAAGAATGCCTGCCGCGGATGCTTGTTCGACTTGTCGTGGTTCACGAACAGCATGGCCCGGTCCTCGATCACGCCCTCGCATACGACCCTCGGGACGAAATAGTAGAACGGGAAGGAATCCACGTTGACCCTGATCCTGGAGAACCACGAGAACCTCCTCCTCCTTCCCGACTTGTTCCTTATCCTGACTGTCATGATTTCCACCGGCCGGTCAGGATGCACCATCACGTCCAGTTCACAGGAAAGTCCGTTCCGTTCCGCAGACATATGATGCGTGTCGAGCCCGTGGCGGCATAGAACCGATCCATACTCGCCCTCCTCGTGGTCCGCCTGCATGAACATCGGCCAGGAGTCTCCCGACTCATGGACGTAGAAACCTCTGGAGTCCTGCGGCTGGGGCGCCGTGGGCACATAGTTCGTGTCAAGATGGCTTGTCATCCTGCCCGCCATCACGCTGTCCATGCAGGAGAACCCGCCGCCGAACTGGTCCCAGTAGGAGCCCCATGTCCCGAACTCGCGCGAATGGCATGATGCCATCAGGTGCAGGCTCGGACGCGGGGTCTTCGCATCGTGGACTTCCAGATCGGACGAGCATATGAAGCCGTCCCTGTCGCGCCTGTCCGCGAAAGAGGCATACCTGTCGAGAAGCATTTCCACCGCGCTTCCCCCCGCTGCTTCGCGCGGGTCCAAACCCCGTCTGAGCGATGATCTTATCCTGGCTATGGCCTTTTCGTTCCTTCCCATTTCCACATCTCCTTCGATTCGTGTTTTTACGTTGGGCTCAGGGCAGGCTCCGCGTGGATTCGGCTATGACTATCCTCGCCTCCACGACGTGCCTGTCCGTGCCAGCCGGCCGGTCGTCCAGAAGGGCGAGCATGAATTCAGCCGCCTTCTGCCCCATCTCCACGTCGTCGAATGCGACGCACGAGTATTTCCTCCCCTCCTCGAATTGGGCCTTCTCCGCTCCGACGGTGACAATGCTGATGTCCTCCGGTATCCTGTAGCTGCCATCCTTGAGTATGCCGACTATCCTTTCCGCCAGGAATGCCTGGTATATGAAGAGAGCCGTCGGGCGGTTCTTCCGCGCCATGAGAGCAAAGAACTTGTTCTTCAGGCCCTCCTTGTTCTGCGGGAACGATATGATCTCCGGCTCCAGCCCCGAATCCATCATCGCATACCTGTATCCGTTGATGCGCAGCTCGTCGGAAGGATCCCTGAACTTGCTCGCCCCAGCCCTTTCCGCGCTGTCGCATGTCATCGCGAGTATCCTCCTGTGCCCCTCGGATATCAGATGCTTGGTTATCTTGAACGCTCCCCACCCGTTGTCGAAGATGACCGACGGAATTCCCAGATGGGAGGCGTCGTAGTCCATCGAGACAACTGGAATCATGAGCTTCTGGATGTTCATGAGGAGATGGTCGTCGGACGCTTCGAGGAGCACTATCCCGGCGAAGCCGCCCTTCCTTATCCTCTCGGGAATCTCGGAGTTGGCGCAGCCGGAAATGTCCATGATCTCGAATTTGCATCCGGCCTTGGTCAAGGCGGAGCGCAGTCTTTCAATCTGTGGATAGGGGTATCCACCAGAGCCATGGACGTCCTTGTCCGGATAGTTCGACACGAAGACAAGCTTCCTCTGCCCCACATAGGCCCGGGGCCTCAGGAACATCCCCTTGCCAACATACGAATCTATCAAGCCCTCCTTCTTGAGCTGATTCACCACCTTCTGGACAGACGTCGGGCTCACGTCCATCTCCTCCGATATCCTCCTTATCGTCGGCAGGGGATCGGACGGCTTGAAACCCCTTATCCGGTTCAGTATCCAGTCCCTTATCAGCGGCTCGACCTTGGACTTCTTCTTCATCGGCGGCTCCATTGTTCCATTGTTGTAACCACAAGCGTGTTCCAATTTGAAAGGACAATTGTAACAATACACCGCGGTCATGGGAATTCAACATGTGTGAAGGAGCGTGTCCTGGTGATGCTCCGGGCGCGGAGGCGCGGCGGGAATTCACTCCGAGGCCAGCTTCAGTCCTCGAGATCGAAGGTCTTTATCACCTTCGCCGGGTTTCCGACGGCGAGCGAGTTCGGCGGTATGCTCTTGGTCACCACGCTCCCTGCTCCGACCACGGAGTGCGAACCTATGGTGACGCCCTTGAGTATGCATGAGTTCGCCCCTATCCACACGCCGTCGCCTATCTCGACTGGCGCGTAGACGTAGCTTGTCCGGTTCTTCCTCATGTCCCTGTTGCGGTATTGATGGTCGTTGGTCCTGATTATGACGTAGGGGCCCATCCCGACGTATTTGCCGATCTTGAGTCCGCCGCAGGCGTTGATGTCCGAGCACCTGCCGATCAGGGAGCTGCTGTCTATGTCTATCTTGTGCACGTGCGTCATGAAGGCGTAGTCCGCGACCCTGATGTCCTTTCCGAAGAAGACCCTGTAGAACATCCTGCGCAGGAATATGCCGGTCTGATAGGGTATCGGCCTCAGCGCAGCCTCTATCATCGCTCTGAACCAGTGGAAGACTTTCATGGCTTGCGTATCTCCTTCATATCCAATGCATCAGGAATTCCATGAAATGGACTTGCGGATCATGGGAACCACAGCTTGTAGTATGTCGGCAGCGTGGTTTCGCTCATCTCAGCGTATCCGCTCCTCCACTTCCACGCCGAATGCGACTTGTTCTGCGGGTCGGCCGAGCCCTCCACGGCGCAGTCCACGTTGTTAACGTTGAACTCCCTGCACACTGCTACCCTCCTGTCCCACATCGAGAATTGCTTCACAAGCAACCCATATCTCAGATGCTGGTGCGCCCCCGTCTGGAACTGCTCGTACTTGGCCGAACCGTCGAACATCCCCACATTGAACCCCTTCCTGTGCGCCAGGGACTTGGACTTCGCATTCAGCACCACCTCCATCATGGTGTTCGGCCACGTGTTCGAGCCAAACTCGTGGTAGAAGTATCTCGACGCGAGATAGACCCCGCAGGCTATTCCGGCAAGATCGGCGCAATCCTTCATCCTCGATCCCGTCGGAAGTATCCTGCTCTTGTTCTTGAAGGGAATGCTGACGTAGGGAGTCCGGAAATTGTAGTCGCAATTATACTCCGAAGAATACCCCGACGTGTTCGGAGTGTTTGTCGCAGAGTCATACCAGTCCATATGCCAGGTAAGCCCGCTGGACGAGTCGTATATCCACCTGCATCCGGGCTTGCCCGCGTCGCTGCCGGCGGGAACCGCCGACGGCCCCTTCGGCCTCCAGGCGTATTTCGTCCCGTTCACGAACTTGATCGGCGACTTCGGATGGCAGGGACAGTGCATCACTGCGGAAGTCCCGAGATAGTCCGAAGCCCACGTCCAGTCGAAATTGTAGCCGAATATGTCCGTGCATTTCGGATACACAAAGCCGTCGTAGTCCGAAGCATAGGTGTGCGCCGCCGTCATCTGCTGCTTCACCTGGCTCAGGCAGACCGTCGTCTTCGCGTGATACTGCGCCTCCCTCAGCGCGGGTAGGAGCAGGGCGGCGAGAATCGCGATTATCGCGATTACCACCAACAGCTCGATCAGAGTGAATTTTCTCATGTTGCCCTCCGTTTTTTTTCCATATCGACGACAGTTTCTCCCTTCACCAGCTCCATGCCTATCACATCCGGCTCGAATGCAGGCCGCTTGCCTTCCAGCATCCTTTTCGCGTAGGCGGCTCCACGGGCCGACATCTCCCTCATGTCGGCCTTCACATACGATACCTTCCGCGATCCTATGTATTCCTGATGATGGTGGAAGCCGACCAGGCTTAGATCCTGCGGAATCTTGATCCCCTCCGCCAGCGCGGACTCCGCCACCCGCTTGAGCACGTAGTTGTTCGGACAGAAGACAGCCGTGAAATCCCTCCTCTTCAAGATGGCGGAAAGATCCTTCTCGAATTCCGGAAGCCATGACGATGGAAGCCGTGCAATTTCCGGTTCGAGACCGCGTTCCAGCATCGCCAGCCTGTAGCCGGACATCCTATCGATGGATACGGCGTCAATGAACTGATTGTCCCCCTGACGCCGGTAGTCGCCCGACGCCACCGCCAATATCCTGCGGTGCCCCCTCGAGACAAGATGCCCAACAGCCAGCGAAGCTCCACGGAGATTGTCGTGGATGACCGACGGCATCCCGAAACGGCTGGCATCGTGGTCCAGCGACAGCATCGGCAGGTTGAACTCGCTCTTGAGCTGCACGAGAAGATAGTCGTTGCCAACCTCGAACATGACCAGCATGGAAGGCCTGATGGCGTCCAGCTCCCTGATTATCCCAGCAGCATCCATGTTCCCGAGCGCAAGCGCCTTGACACGGCTCCTCCTGACGGCCGGAAGCCTCTCCCGGAACATCTGGAAAATGTTCCCCGCATAGTTCCCGGGCGACAGCTCGCCGCGAAAACACGGAGTCACGAAAAGAATTCCGTCCCCACGGCGCTCGGAACGCGACGGAAACAGGCCGCGGCCGGGACTGCTCGCGATAAATCCCTCCAACTTCAGCCCGTTCACCGCCTTCTGCACAGTCCTCGGACTCGCCCCAAAGGATTCCGCAAGCCGCCTTATGGACGGCAAACCCGCGCCAGGAGAGTAGGCCCCGGAGGCCAGCCCGGACTTTATCCCGGAAGCTATTTTCTCGCAGACTGTCATTTTGCCACAGTTGCCATATTATTTATTTAACTGTGGCAATTATACATCGTGTCCGGCGGAAAGTCAAGGGGTGGTCGCGATTTTCATGGAAAATTCTTCCGTGTGGTCGCGATGGCTGCCGTCCGAGGAGGACGGGGGCTATTCGCGCTCCAGAGCTTGCTCCTCCTGCCGCAATCCCGAGATCCTGCGGGCGAGCATCCTTGCTAAAATCGCGAGGGCCGGGCGGTAGTGGTCGAATATCTCCGCGGTGTGGCTGTGGCTGCTGTCGGCATAGATCATCGCCCGTGGCTCGCCTTCCGGGTTCGCGAACTTCAACCCGAGGATGATCTGCAGGTTCAACCGTTTTATTGACGAGCTCAGCATGGCGGCGGGGAGTTTTTCGGGCTTTATGAGGACTATGCCATCCTTGCTTTCGAAGAGCTTGCGGCAGAACTGGGTGCTTACGGGGCAGAAGCGGCTGTCGAGGTCTCCCATCACGCTGGTCCTCGCGGCGAGAAACTCGAAGGAGCATTCTCCGTCCGCCTCCGGGATTATCTTGAAGAAATATCCCTTCTCCATTCCGGACATCTTGAGGACCGCGTCTGTCGCCGCGACGGCTATTTCCGCCGGATCGTCCATTCCGTCTATCGCCGCGGCCGCGCTGAAGGCGATTCTGAAGGCCCGCGCGGAGTTCAGATTGTATTTCGAAAAGTCCTCGTCCCTGATGTAGGATAGCGACAGCCTCGCACCACCGGCGTGGATGTTCTTCACGTCCACCTTCCCGCCGCTGTCCGGGAAATTACGCCCGACGGGCTTTATCCTGAATCTGCCGTCGGAATAGATCATCTGGAAGTGGGTCTTGGACGCCTGCGGGTCGGGGAGGAGAATGTCGCACGATGGATCCCTTCCGGCAATGTAGTTGCGCGGTCCGAGAATCCAGGAGGTCCCCGCGGGAATCTCCGGCGACGGCATGGAGCACACAAGTATGGCGATGCGGATGTCCTCCCCGCAGACCGGACAGTTCAGGCTGCCGTCCGGGACGACGGCCTCGCAGAACGGGCATGAGAGAAAGGCGCCCACGCTGTCTCCTGTCGCAAAAGTTCGGAACTTGAGCGCTTGTCCGCGCTCGCCTGGGTGGAGATACAATATCACCGCGTCGGCTTAATTCAAGAGGGCCGAACGCAGAACCCGTTTTCATGTCATCGCGGGATGAAGGAATCTCCCGGCTTCAGCGACAGTATCGTCTCCTTGAGCAGTCTCACCGCCGCCTCGACGTCGCGAAGGTCGCATATCTCGACCTGCGTGTGCATGTATCTGTTCGGGATGCTGACGAGCGCCGCCGCCACGCCCGAGCGCGTGAGTTGAATGACGCTGGTGTCGGTCCCGCCGCTCGCCCTGAATCCAGCCTCCTCCTGGAAGGAGATCTTTCTTTTTCTCGCCGCCTCCTTTATCTTCTTCAGAAGCACGGGGTTGGTGTCGGCGTTCCGGCTCAGCACCGGGCCCTTCCCGAGCCTGATGTCGCCTATGGTCTTCTTCTCGACGTCCGGCGTGTCAGTCGCGAAAGTCACGTCAACCGCGAAACCGACCTGGGGGGCTATCCCGAACGCGCTGGTGTGCGCCCCTCTGAGCCCGAGCTCCTCCTGGACGGTTCCGACCGAGTAGACCCCCGTCCTCGTCCCGGATTCGGATATCTCCCTGAACGCCTCGGCGACCACGAAGGCGCCTATCTTGTCGTCCATGCCCTTGGAGAATATCCTGTTCCTGCCCATTCTCGCGAAATTCGCGCGGTATGCGACCGGGTCTCCGACGGCGACAAGCTTGAGCGCCTCCTTCTTGCTCTCCGCTCCGATGTCTATCCACAGGTTCTTGAGCTCGATGGCAGCATCCCTGTCCTTCGTCTCCTGCAGATGTATCGGCTTCTTTCCTATCACACCAGGGACCTTGCCCCTCTCGTTGATCACCACCACCTCCGTCCCTGGGACGGTGAGCTTGTCAATACCTCCGACGTTCCTGAAATAGACAAGGCCCTCGTCGGAGACGTGCACGACCTGGAAACCGATCTCGTCGTAGTGTCCAGCCATCATCACCTTGAAATCCGCCTTCGGATTCAGGGCCGCTATGCTGTTGCCAGTTACATCGCATCTGACGTCGTCCGCGTATTCCTTCAGATATTTGGAGAAGACCGAGGCCGTCTCGATTTCGAAACCGGATGGCCCGTAGCTGTTGAGAAGCTCCGACAGAAAATCAAGGCTCTTTTTCGAAAACATATTTCATCTCCGCGTTTTTCGTGATATATTAATGGTTTTGTCTTCAATTTCAAGAAAATAATCAAATGACCATTGACGAGCTAAAGAAGAATCTGTCCGACAGCCGGAGCAGGGTGGAGCACCTGCGCGGCTTTCTGGACATAGAGAAGAGGATGTCGGAGAAGGCCTCCATCGAAGTGGAGATGAGCGCTCCGGACTTCTGGGACAACCGCGAGAGGGCCCAGGAGAAGATGTCAAAACTGAGCCTCTGCAAGAAGATAGTGGATTCCTTCGAGAGCCTCTCGCGCGAGACCGACGAGTTCTGCGCGTTGGCCGAGCTGATCCTCGAGGCCTCCGACGAGACCAGCCTGCCGGAGGCCGAAAAGGCTTGGACGAAGCTCTCCGCCAACCTCGCCAACTTCGAGCTTATAAGCTTCCTGTCCGGAAAGTTCGACGGCAACAACGCGTATTTTTCGATACACGCCGGCGCGGGAGGGACCGAGTCCTGCGACTGGGCGTCCATACTTCTGAGGATGTATCGCAGATGGTTCGAGAACAAGGGCTTTGAGACGGAAGTCATAGACACGCAACCCGGGGACGAGGCGGGAATAAAGGGCATAACCATGCTCGTGAAGGGCAGTTTCGCCTACGGCTACCTCAGGGCCGAGCGCGGAGTGCACAGGCTCGTTCGCATATCCCCATTCGACAGCAACGCCCGCCGCCATACCTCCTTCGCGGCGGTCGAGGTCTTCCCCGAACTGGACGACGATATCGAGATAGAGGTGGAGGAGAAGGATCTGAAGGTGGACACCTACAGGGCAAGCGGAGCCGGCGGCCAGCACGTGAACAGGACCGACAGCGCGATCAGGATAACGCATCTCCCCACCGGGACCGTGGTGTCCTGCCAGATGGAGCGTTCGCAGCACAAGAACCGCGCCACCGCGATGAAGATGCTCAAGGCCAAGCTCTACGAGATAGAGGAGGAGAAGCGCAAGAAGGAGGCGGACCGCATAAAGGGGCAGCAGTCGGAAATCGCATGGGGAAGCCAGATAAGATCATACGTCCTGCATCCATACCAGCTCGTGAAGGATACGAGGACCGACGTGGAGACAGGCAACACGGCCGCCGTCCTCGACGGGGAAATCGACATCTTTGTGGAAGCCTGGCTGAAGAGCCGGAAGAACTAGCTTATGATTCCATACAACATTCTTTTCGTGTTCGGCTTCCTCCTCTTCGCCCCAGGACTGCTCTGGAAACTTGTCTTCAGGGGGGGGAGGAAGAGAAACTTCGCCGAGAGGTTCGGCTTCTTTTCCAGGGAAAAGAGGGATGCCCTGAAAAATTTCGGCGGGGATGTGTGGGTGCACTCCGTCAGCGTCGGAGAGACCCAGTCGGCCCTCTCAATGATAAAGGCCTGGAGCGCCAAGAACCCCGGCAGGCGCTTCGTCCTTTCAACCACCACGACCACGGCGCAGGAGCTGGCCTTCAAAAACCTACCACCCAACACGGCGCTCATATTCTGTCCGATAGACTTCGTCTTCGTGGTCCGCAGGGCGCTTCGACTGACAAGACCCAGGCTGCTCGTCATATTCGAGACGGAGATATGGCCCAGCATGATATGCGAGTCGGCGTCCAAAGGCGTCCAGATGGCGCTTGTCAACGCCAGGATATCCGACCGTTCCGCCAAGGGATACGAAAGATTCGCATTCTTTTTCTCCAAAATACTTTCCAAGATACAGGTCATCTGCGTCCAGTCGGAAAACGACGCCGGACGCTTCCTGCGTATTTCGCAGAAGCTTCCCGTGCACGTATGCGGAAACATGAAATTCGACCAGAGCGTGAAGGAGGTTGACGCCACGGGGCTGAATCTCGACGAAGTCTTCGGCCCGGGGGATAGGATGGTAATCCTCGCCGCGAGCACGCATCCGGGCGAGGAGGAATTCATAGGCAAGGCCTTTCTGAGGACAAGGGAGAAGCACCAGGACGCCAGGCTGATAATAGTCCCCAGGCATGCCGAGCGCGGGATATTCATCGCCGCCGAACTAAGAAAACTGGGAATATCATTCTCGCGCAGATCCGAAGGGAAAAAAACGGATTCCCCCGTTGACTGCCTGCTGGCGGACACAACCGGGGAGCTGATGAAATTCATAGCCGCCTCGGACATCGTGATAATGGGCAAATCCCTGGCTGGACACAAGGAGGGGCACAACCTCATCGAGCCGGCCCTGCTCGGAAAACCCATAATAACAGGCGGAGTCCTCACCAATTTCAGATTCATATTGCAGGTCTTGATCGAGGAGGACGGAGTCATCACCGTCTTCGACTTCAATCAGCTCTGCGCCGAGATCGAGAAACTGGCCGCAGTCCCCGGCTTGAGGGAGAAAATAGGGGAGAACGCCAGACGGGCCGTGAAAAAACACCGCGGAGCGGTGGAAAAGACGGTCAACCTCATGGAGCAATTGCTGCAGGAATAGCAGGAGGCCAAATGCCAACACAGCTTGAGTATGCACGAAGAAGAATGGAATCCGCCCAGATGAAGACCGTGGCGGCCGACGAGAAAATCCCCCCCGGAAGAATCGCCACGGAATGCGCCGCCGGCAGAATCGTCATCCCCGCAAACATCCATCACAAAAAACTACACCCCATCGGAATAGGAAAAATCCTCAGGACTAAGATCAACGCCAACATCGGAAACTCCTCCATCCAGAGCTGTCCGAAGGAGGAACTCCAAAAACTCAAGACCGCCGTGAAATACGGCGCGGACACCGTCATGGACTTGAGCACAGGCTCCAATATCAGGGAAATCCGCCGGAAAATAATCGGATGCTCCACGGTCCCGGTCGGCACCGTCCCAATATATGAATGCGCAAGCATCGTCCAGGACACGAACAAACTCGACTTCGAACTATTCCTCGACGTGATATCCAAACAGGCCGAAGAAGGAGTGGACTACATGACCATCCACGCGGGATTGCTGAAAAAACATGTCCCGCTGGCGATGAAACGGAAAATGAAGATCGTCAGCCGGGGCGGCGCAATCCTGGCAAAATGGATGACATGCCACGGCAGGGAGAACTTCCTATTTGAAAATTTCGGACGGATTCTCGATGTCTGCCGAAAGAACGACGTGACAATTTCGCTCGGCGACGGCCTGCGCCCAGGCTGTCTTGCCGATGCAAGCGACAAGGCCCAGTTCGCGGAGCTGGACACCTTGGCCGAGCTTGTCGGCGAATGCCGCAGGGCCGGGGTCCAGGCCATGGTCGAGGGACCGGGGCACATTCCTCTCGACCAGATAGAGATGAACATGAGGAGGGAGGATTAATTCTGCGTTGGCGCGCCCTTCTACATACTGGGGCCCGTCGTCACCGACTGCGCGCCGGGCTACGATCACATCACCAGCGCGATAGGCGCCGCACTCGGCGCATTTTACGGAGCCTCGATGTTGTGCTATGTTACGCCCAAGGAGCATCTCGGCCTGCCAGACGCGGAGGATGTCCGCAACGGGGTGATCGCATACAGGATCGCGGCGCATGCCGCCGACGTGGCATTGAAGAAGCCCGATGCGAGGATGCGCGACGACATGATCAGCGATGCCCGGGCGGAATTTGACTGGGAGAGGCAGTTCGAACTGGCCCTCGACCCGGAGAGGGCCCGGGAATACAGGCGCAGTTCATTGGCGAAGGCCGCGAAGAGGCAGAAGAAGAAGGATTTCTGCGGAATGTGCGGTCCACAGTTCTGCTCGATCAAGGCGAGCTCCGAAATAGCCGGACAAAAGCCTGTCAAGTGAAGGTTGCGCATTGAGATGCATGAGGAAAAGAAAAAAAACGATCAAGATCAATGAACAATAGGAGATCGAATATGTCTTTGAAGAAAATCACCGAAGTTTCAAACTTCTACGGGAAGAATCCAGCCTACGTCCTCGCCGGCGGAGGCAACACATCATGCAAGGACGAGAAATTCCTCCACGTCAAACCAAGCGGAATAGCGCTCGCCGAGATAAAGGAATCCGATTTCGTCAAGATGTCCCGCGCAAAGATCCGCCTCGTCTTCTCCGAAAAGTCCCCCGAAGGCGCCCACGCGAAGGAGGCCTTCGTGAAGCAGATCCTCGCTGCCGCAGTCTGCCACGACTCCTCAGGCCGCCCCTCGGTCGAAACCCCCCTCCACGAGGCGCTTCCCTACAGATTCGTAGTGCATCTGCACCCGGCCCTCGTCAACGGAATGACCTGCGGCAAGAGGGGAAAGGACATATGCGGAAGACTCTTCCCCGACTCGCACTGGGTGGAATACACCAATCCGGGATACACCCTCGCCCTCAAGATAAACGCCGAGATCGCAAAATTCGCAAGATCCGGGAAAAACTGCCCGAAAACCATCTTCCTCCAGAACCACGGCGTCTTCGTCGCCGCCGACAGCGAACAGGAGATAAAGGCCATATACTCCGATATCATGGACAAGCTCGGAAACTTCTACAGGACGAAGGGGACTGAGACAAACCTGAAGACCGAGACGAAACCCGATCCGGCCACCGTCGCAAACCTCGCGCCAAGACTACGCACATGGCTCTCGTCGGACGGAATCCGGCTCGCCGTCACATCCGCCGGAAGCTTCGACGTGGCGAAAGGCCCCCTCACCCCGGACCACATCGTCTACTCGAAATCATTCGCGCTGGAGGAGCGCAGCCCGTCGGGAAAATCCATTGACGCCTTCGCGAAAAAACATTCCTACAAGCCAGTGGTCGTGTCCGTCCCGGGCAAGGCCGTCTTCTGCGCCGGAACGGCATTGAAAGATGCCTCTACATGTCTCGATTTGGCGAAGGACGCCGCACTCGTCCAGCAACTGGCGGAGGCATGCGGCGGAGCAAACTATCTGGACAAAGACCAGCGCTCCTTCATCGAGGACTGGGAAGTCGAGTCATACAGGAAGAAGGTCGCCTCGGCATCCGGCGGACGCCTTGCCGGAAAGATCGCCGCGATAACCGGCGCGGCCCAGGGATTCGGCCTGGGCATAGCCCTCGAACTGGCCAAGGAGGGCGCCACCGTGGCACTCTGCGACATCAACAGGGAAGGAGCGGAGAAGGCCGCCCGCGAAATCCGCAGGGTTACAGGCAGAAAAAACTCCGCGTTCCCGGTGTCTGGAAACGTCGCCGACGAATCCTCGGTCGAGAGCATGATGGCCGAAATCGTGGAGACTTGCGGCGGACTCGACATCTTCGTGGCCAACGCAGGAGTGCTCAAGGCGGGCCCCCTGAAGACCTTCCAGAAGAAGGACTGGGACTTCGTCACGTCCGTCAACTACTCCGGCTACTTCCTCTGCGCGAAGCACGCCGCGAAAGTCATGGCGATGCAGAACGCCGAGGGGACCGAGTTCTCCGACATCATCCAGATCAACTCGAAGAGCGGACTCGCGGGCAGCTCCAGAAACGCCGCATACGCCGGCGGCAAGTTCGGAGGAATCGGCCTCACCCAAAGCTTCGCCCTCGAACTGGTCGAGGACAAGATCAAGGTCAACAGCATATGCCCAGGCAACTACTACGAAGGCCCCCTATGGAGCGATCCGACCAGCGGCCTCTTCGTCCAGTATCTCAAGAGCGGAAAGGTCCCAGGAGCGAAAAACATCGACGACGTGAGGAAATTCTACGAGTCAAAAGTCCCCATGGGCCGCGGATGCCACCCGTCCGACGTCGCCAAGGCAATCATATATTGCGTCGAACAGAAATACGAGACCGGACAGGCCATCCCGGTCACCGGCGGACAGGTCATGCTGAATTGATGAAAAACAATGCAATATCTATCCCGGGCGCCCATTGGGCTCGGGACCGGGCTGACATCAATACAAGTGTCTCGCCTGCCCCGAGACTGAAGGTGCTCGGGAGGCTCGCGTGTTAGGCCTGGAGGCAACTATCTCAGAGACAAAGGAGAATTCCCATGAACTTGTTCTTTTGTCTGATTGTGATCTTCTTGCTAAGCTACGATGCAACTGCCTTGGATGAAGATAGAATAATATAGAACAATTACAATGTATGACAATACGGGGCTAATTTTCCTTCTGCCTGTAATCGATGGCGGCTGGACAAGGATGTTTAATTCGGATGGCGCTTCTCTCGGAATCGTCGAGTTGGCGGCCGAGCTTTTTCTCCTCGCGGGCATACTGCAGGCCGAACCACATATTCTTGAGAGATTCATTCCCCTCCCGCATGTCCACTGGAACGGGGGCATCGGCCAGGAGGCTTTCAAGGGCGTCGAATTTCTTCAATTTTAGCAACGCATAACCCTCATGGAGCCGGACGCGTCCGTGTTTCCGGAATGCCCGACGCAAGGTTCCTATGAAATTCAGAGTTTCGCGGGACCGCCCCGCTTGCCTGAGAGATTCGAGATATTCGACAACAAGCGGAAAGATGTCGGGTCTTGCGTCAATCGCCCTTCGAAGATGATTGACAGCGGTGACGTAACGCTTGTCGAGCAACGCTGCGATTCCAAGGCAGCGCTCCGCCCAAGGATTCCATTTTGCCTTCAGAGATTCTCTCCAGGAGCGCGATGCTTCTTTGCGCCGGTTCCAGCGCCATTGCATCACACCGTAGTGGAAAAGCGAACTCCAGTGCCGGCCCCTTCCACTTGCCATGCCTTTTTCTAGCATTTGCATCCATTCCCGCTGAACCTGGTAACTTGCCGGAGCTTTCAACGCCTCAGTTTCAGTCAGCACGCCCCTTTCAAGCAAATCAATCCATGGCTCCTGTTCGACACCCATCGAACCGAGGGGGAAAAATATGCCTGGCATTTCCATCCCGGCTTCGCCCGCGCGTTTCCTGCGCAACACCTCCAGCGCGCCCCAACCGGAACCATTCGAAACAAGATCCCCCGGCGCTTTTCCCGCCCAGGACTCCGAGTCTTCCAGCATTCCTTCAAGCTTCTTTTCAGAAATCGCTCCTTCAATCGCCTCCTCAACTCTCCGACGCGCCAGACGCCAATCATTGCCATGCACGGCCCCCGCATCCACATGAAGGTCGCCATATGCCTCGATCCATGTCCAGGTCGCGCCTGCAGGCATCGGCAGGCAATGCGACTGCGTGCGCGCCAGTCCAGCCTGAATCTCAATGTAGTCCGGCGTACAGAGAAAACGCTGCCAGTTTTTCCCCCCGACGTGCTTGCCCCAGCGGAACAATTTGCGGCCATGGAGCAGGCTTGTGGACGTCTGGAAAAGCCCCCGTCCCCGTCCATCAAGGGCCGTTATCCATGGACGATGCCCGGACGGAATCCTGTAAAATATGTCCATGGAGTTCCGCAATAACGCCGGATATGTGTTGTCATTTCCTCCGTCAACAGGAACAGAGGACAGCCTCATTGTCCTTTCATAATTGAAAACCAATGCATCGTCGGCTGGAACGATGACACGTGTGTCCTCATGCTCCTCGACGGAAATATTCGACCACCAATATACCGGAATTTCCTCCCTTGACGGATTGCGGATGGATACGCGGACAAAAAGCACCCGTGAATCCTCCGGCAACCACGCGTCGATCCGCAAAGGCATCTGGCGGACACGCTCCCATTCCCACATGCGCAGACCGGATCCGCCGTCGGGAAGACGAAATTTCGCGGCAAAGAGAGGGGAGCATGTGTAGGGCCAATGTCCCGTCCATCCGAAATTCCATTCGACTCCTCCGCTCAGCCAGGCATTTCGCAAGCCCAGATTGCACGGCTGAAAGACCGGATTTCGAGCAAGAAGCTCCCGCCCGTCGAGCTTGTTTGCAAGAGACCACAGCCGCCCGCCAAGAGATGGGAAAAAAACGGCGCGAAGAAATTTGTTTTCCAGGACGACAACCTGAAACGCCTTCGGAGTCCGGGAACGGTCGTAGTTGTCCTGCAAACGATATGGCAGGAGACTTCCGGGATATCCCCAGCCGAGATGTCTGCGATCCTCATCAGGGACGGAATCCGCTATCTTATACTCTGAATTTATTCCGTGGTTGCAGGCTATCGGGGGCAGCGGATTCTCCCCTCCCAAATTTGCCGCCGGCATTGCCAAATATTCTATGGACAATTTGCTCAAATTAAAATACTTATAGGAATTATTATCTTGCTGCTGTTGAGGAGAAAACTAGCCTGCAGGCCCGCAAAGTCAACAGGACCATTTATTTCTCCTTCCATCTCCTCAGTTTTGGATATGCCTGTTCCGGTTCTCCCGCTCTCCACTTTCTCCGTTTTCAGCTTGACACAGCGCATCACGCAATGTAACTTGGCGCGCGATGGTTCTTTTTTTTAGACTCCGGCATGTATGCCGTAAAAAAGAGATCATCATGGCTGAATTTCAACAGCGGCCGGGACACGGCCTAATCTTGAAGAGGAGCGAAGATGAGATACCGTGCGAATGAGATTCCATTCGGTTCGGAGCTATGCGGACTTCTGCCGGAAATCTTCTCCTCCGGCAAGGGGACGATCCTGTCTGTGGAGAAAAGCGAAAGGGTGGGCTTCTCCATCTCCCGCTCTGGCGACAAGATCAAGATCGAGTACTCCGACCTCTCCCATCTCGCGACCGCGATTGGCGACATCGTGTCGGGGGACTTCGTGGAGAGCTTCGTCCATCCTCTTGAATTCCGTGCGCTGATGCTGGACTGCTCCCGGAACGCCGTCCCGAAGACTTCCTTCCTGAAGGATGCCATCGCCCGCCTCGCGCTGATGGGAATGAACTATTTCTGCCTCTACACGGAGGACACCTACGAGGTTGACGGCGAGCCGCTGATAGGCTACGCGCGCGGCGCATACTCGAAGGACGAGATAAGGGAGCTCGTCGCCCACGCCGCGAAGTTCGGAGTCACGATGTTCCCCTGCATACAGACCCTCGGCCACCTGGAGCAGATACTCAAATACTCGCATTACCAGAAGATATGCGACAACGAGCGCGTCCTCAACGCGCTGGTCCCGGAAACGTATGAATTCGTCTCGAAGCTGATCTCCAACGCGTCGGCTCCCTACGACACGAAGCTGATACATCTGGGCATGGACGAGACCTGGGGGATAGGCAGAGGCAGGACATTCAAGGCCAACACGCCCATCAATCCACGACGCATATATGCAGAACATGTCGCGAAAGTCGCCAAGATATGCGATGAGAAGGGATTGAAGCCTGTCATATGGGGCGATTTCGTCCTCGGAAGTTCCGGCGAGGAGGCCATGGCCGACGAGGAGATATCAATCATTCCCAGAAACGTGACTCTCAACTACTGGAACTACTACACGCCGGACGAAAGGAAATACGAGGTGGACTTCGAGAAGATAGAAAAAAGCGGCTTCGACTGCATCTCATCCCCCGGCCTCTGGAACTGGGGCAATTTCCTTCCGGACTTCAAGAGAGTCAGGGAAAACACTTCCGCAATGATGAAAATCGTCCGCCGGAAGAAAATGCGGAAGGTCATGATGACCATGTGGGGCGACGACGGCCATGAATGCCCCTTCGACTCCTGCTGGCTGGCACTCTCATATTTCTTCGCCACGTGCAGGACCCCGGAACCGGAACAGGACTTCTACAAGGCCCGTGCGGAGAACATCTGCGGAGCCGACTTCGCGAAATTCGCGAGATTCGAGAAGATAGGAAGGAATCCGGCGAACTCACCCGAGGGGCGCATGATCCCGAATCCGAAGATGTTCTTCTACGAAGATCCGCTATACCCCGCATGCTGCCTCTTGCCGGACAAGAACGACAAGGCTCTGCTGAAAGGATTGTCCAAATTCTATGGGGCGAAATCCAGGGGAAACAAGCATTACTCGAGACTCTACCAGATGGTTTCGCTGTTTTGCGAGATAAGCGCTGGCAAGATATCGCTCGCCCAGGGGCTCAGGAAGAACTATCCGGGCAAGAGAAGGAAGTTGAAAAAATCCCTCTCGGAGGCGAAAAAACTCGCAAGAAAGGTCCGCAAGATGCATGCTCTCTACAGGAGATTGTGGCTGGAGGAGAGGAAGCCATTCGGGCTGGAGGAGATGGACTACAGGTTCGCCGGGCTCGCCGCGCGCCTCGACTCCTGCGCGGACACCATACGCTCGTTTATGAAGGGCAAGTCGCATGGAATCCCCGAACTGGAGCGGAATGCCCCTCTCGAACTGATCAAAGTCCACGATACCCACACCGCAAGAAAGTTGAGAACCAAATGCCTGTCCCTTTGGTGACAAGATGCCTGAATTCATCATAGATGGCGGAAATTCAATATCCGGCGAACTGACCGTCTCGGGCAACAAGAACGCCGCCCTCCCTATGATAGCGGCATGCCTGCTCACCGACGCGGAACTGCTGCTGAAAAATGTCCCCGACATCCTCGACGTCCGGAACATGGTCGCGATAGCATCCTCCCTCGGGGTCGAATCGAGCTTCTCCGGAGGAATTCTCCGCCTAAAGGCCGCGAAAATCGCAGATTGCGAAATCCGTTCCGACCTCTGCGCCCGCCTCCGCGCCTCGGTTCTGTTCGCGGGACCGCTTCTCGCAAGATGCGGCTCGGCAAAACTGTCATCCCCAGGCGGAGACAGGATAGGCCGGCGCAGGCTCGACGCCCATTTCTACGGATTCAAATGTCTCGGGGCGGCATTCTCCGAGACCGACAGCGCCTATTCCCTCGAGACAAAAGCCCTCAAGGGAAGGGAACTTTTCTTCGACGAGCCCAGCGTTACCGCAACGGAAAACGTCCTCATGGCGGCCGTCCGGGCCAAGGGTAGAACCATAATGAGGAATTCCGCCTCAGAGCCGCATGTGGTCGAACTCGGAGAACTGCTCGTCAAGATGGGCGCGAAAATCGCCGGCCTCGGTTCCGACACTCTCGTCGTTGACGGAGTTGAGCGGCTGTCAGGCGCTGAGTGGACGATCGGAGCAGACCACATCGAGGCGGGAAGCTTCCTCGCGCTGGCCGCCGCCACCGGAGGAGAGGTAAAGCTCAATGGCACCAAGCCTTCATCGCTTTGGATGACCAGGCGCGTCTTCGAGAAGTTCAACGCGAAGATGGAGATAAAAAAGGACTTCGTCAGGATGCACGCCGGACAGAAGCTGAGGATAAATCCCGAGATCGGCAACGCCATGCCGACCATCTCCGACGGCCCCTGGCCACAGTTCCCCACCGACATGATGAGCTGCACGATAGTGATGGCCACGCAGGCGAGGGGATCGGCCATGTTCTTCGAGAAGATGTTCGAATCGAGGATTTTCTTCGTGGACAGGCTCATCGCGATGGGCGCCGACGCGACCATATGCGATCCGCACAGGGTCATCGTCAACGGCCCCTCGCAACTATCCGGAGCCGAACTCTCCAGCCCCGACATCCGCGCCGGAATGGCCATGGTCATCGCCGCGCTCTGCGCAAAGGGCCGCAGCACCGTCCGCAACGCGGACATTGTCATGCGCGGCCACGAGAACATCGTCGAAAAGCTCCGGAAGCTGAACGCGGGAATTGACTTGGCCCACGCATGTCCAAGCCCCGCCGGACAAGGAGAGAGGGGTTAACGCTCCTTGC
>CAZGJP010000002.1:29164-38067 GCA_964526605.1 uncultured Lentisphaera sp. | reverse complement strand
AAATTACCGAAACAGACCTACCATTTGAAGTTGTCCAACAAATGGGGGCAGGTCATTATTGTTTGCTATTGTGGAAAGCTAGCCCATGTTGCCGCCGATTTCAAGCATGGGAGGGGCGGAGAACACATTTTTCCGGATCATCGAGTGGTTTTTGTGGATGTACTCCACTATGCCTGACCCGGGTTAACTTAATATGCTTATCATAAAGCCTTCGTGATTTGATTTTAAGAATTTTTTCGCGGGAAAGGCGGGCTATCCTTGCGTCTTGGGAATGAAGTCGGTCCTGTTCATGTATTCAATGTGGAATTTTCCTTCCGTGAAGAGAATCTTTGTCACCGAGCAGTTGTCAACGGCTGGCATTGTCACTCCGCAGACCACTTCCACGAGCGCGACTATCGAGGCCCAGTGGGCGACCAGTATCGCCTTGGGGAAGCGCCCCCCCATGCGTGGATCGTCGGACGCCAGTGTATTCCGCAGAATGGCCAGTCTCACGCGCATTTCCTCGTGCGTCTCGTGCTTTTCCGGCATCCACGCCCCGTCGTGGTATCTGCCCACGATTCCCGGGATGGACGACGCGATCTCCTTCAGGGACTTGAACTTGGTCTTGTCCGGGAACAACTTGTCGCTGTAGAGCTCGTGCAGAAGCGGCTCGAGAGCTATGCCTCCCTGCATCTTATCCGCAATGCTCTGCGCCGTCTGTATGCATCTCATGAACGGGCTGGACATTATCAGCGCGCTGCCATAGCATTCCTTGTGCAGGAATTCCGCGCAGAATGCCGCCTGGGCGCGGCCGTTGGGCGAGAGCGGGGCGTCGGGATCCGCCGCAAGACCTATGTTCCCGAGAGACTCCCCGTGACGGACTATGTAGAAGTATTTTCTCTGCATCGGACATCCCGGCTTTGAAAAGCGCGAATGAATCGGAATATTATATGCCGTCAAAGTGAATTTGAAAATCGGCTTTGCCAGATAGGGGGCGCAACGGTCGGCATGATAGAGAATCTTAGAATACGGAATTTTGCGCTGATAGACGATCTCAGGATGGAGCTTTCGCCCGGATTCAACGTGATCACGGGGGAGACCGGAGCGGGAAAGACCATCATAATGCAGGCGGTTGGGCTCCTCCTGGGAGAAAGGGCGTCGAAGGATGTCCTCCGCTCGGGTTCGGAGAGCTGCGAGATATCGGCCGAGATCAAGCTTGGCAAATCCCTGCGCAAAAGTCTTGTCTTCCTGGAAGATCTTGGAATAGAGATTCCGGATGACGAAAACATCATCCTGCGCCGCACGATCGGCGCGTCGTCATCGAGGAATTTCATCAACGACTGTCAAGTCTCTCTCCAGACTCTGAAGACCCTTGGCGAAATACTGATAGACACCCACGGCCCGCACGAGCACCAGTCCGTGCTGAAGCAGCCGGTCCAGCTCGATCTTCTGGACCGCTACGCCGGGATAGAAACCCAAGTTTCGGAATGCTCCAAGCTGTATAGTTCCTGGAAGGATGCGATAGGGGAGAAGGATTCCTTCGAGAGGGAGATCCCGGTCGCCCGCGAGGTTGACTATCTGAAGCACAGCGTGGAGGAGATACGTTCCGCGGCTCCGGTCGAAAAAGAGGACGAGGACATATCGTCCCGCCACAGGCTCATATCCAACTCCCAGGCCATTCTCGAGAGCGCAGGAGCGGCGGCGAAGATTCTTGCGGAATCGGAGGACAGCATGCTCGAGAAGCTTTTCGAGGTCAACAGGACTTTGCTCTCCCTTGAAAAATGCGATCCGGACAAGGCGGCATCCTTCATGGCCGAGACGGAGGAAATACGAACCAGAATATCATCCCTCTCGGACGGCCTCCGCGACTACGCCGGATCGGTGGAGATGGACGAGAAGGAGTTTCTGCGCATAGAGGAACGAATCAGGATTCTCGCCACGCTGAAGCGCAAATACGGTCCGGAGATAAAGGACGTGCTCAAGGCTGCGGAGGATGCCGAGGCGAAGCTGGAGATAATGCGCAGCACCGCCGAAATCAGGGCGAAAATGGATGCGAAAATCGCAGAGGCGAAGGCGGGGTTGGACAAGGCGGCATCAGCCCTGAGCCGCAAGAGGAAGGCGGCATCCGCGAAATTCGCAAAGGAGGTCGAAGCTGAACTGAGGAAGCTGGGGTTTGCGAAATCGGCCTTCTCGGTGGAATTCTCCGTGTCCGACCCCGGCCCCGACGGCTCCGACAGGATAGAGTTCATGTTCTCGGCCAATCCGGGGGAAGCCCCGAAAGCCCTTAGGAACGTCGCGAGCAGTGGGGAGATTTCGAGGGTCATGCTCGCGCTCAAGACGGTCCTGGCGACGGCGGACTCCGTCCCCATACTGATATTCGACGAGATAGACTCCAACATAGGCGGGACCACCGCCTCGGTTGTCGGGAAGGAGCTTGCGAAACTCGCGAAGACGCATCAGCTCCTCTGCATTTCCCATCTCCCGCAGGTTGCATCGGAGGCCGACACCCATTTTGTAGTTGAGAAGAGCAGCAAGGCTGGCCGGACATTCACCAGCATATGCAGGATAGGGGGAAAGGACAGGGTTTCGGAAATCGCAAGGATGCTGGGAGGGACCGATGCCGCCCTCAAACATGCGATGGAAATGCTCTCAGCATAATCACTTCCCGATGATCTTGTCCACGGCGCCGTCGAAAATTTCCTTGATCTTTCCCTTTTGTTCCCCTTCCGGGCCGCCCTTTTCGGGTTTTTCCCCGACCGGCTCCGGCTCCGCCCAGGTGATCAGCTCGTCGGAGATGAGGACGGCGCCGTATTCGATGGCATCCTTCCATTTCTTCTCCATGCCGAGGCTGCGGACGCTTTCCTCCTTGATGTCTATCTTCCCGAAGGAGGCCGATTGCAGTCCGGGGATTGCCGCGACGGAATTTCCGACCGGGAAGCTGATGTAGTCGCCCTTCATCATGTCGGTGAACCTCACGCAGACGAGCAATGTGGCGTTGTGGAGGGTCTTCTCGTCGTTGTTTTTCAGTGTCACGGCCGGGTTGCCGGACATCCACGACTGCTCGATGGCGATGTTGTATCTCTCGCTCACGAGTATCTCCCGCATGTCCGTTCCCAGGAAGTCGCGGCAGAAGAGGAAGTCGTTCAGGACCTTGTCCCACTGCCCTTGCAGTCTCCTCCTGAAGAAATGTTCGAATATTTTCTGCTTCGCCTTCTCCCTTTCTCCTTTCGCCATGAGGAGGCGGGCTTTCTGGAAGTCCGGGCTGAAATATCCCGCGCCCGACATGATTCCGCGATAGCATCCGACTATGACCCTTCCCTCCTTCGAACGGTTCAGAAATGCCCTCTTCCTGTAGAGGTCCAGCCTGCTCTCTATCTTCTCCCCCTGCCGGGGATAATACGCCGCCGCCTGGTCGAAATCGAGGACGGCTCCCTCGATGTCGCCATCCTTGAATCGCTTCACTCCGCGCAGAAGGTATGTCGGGGCGGACTGCCCGTTGCTGGACTCCAGCATTTCCTTCATGGTGGACGCCGCCTCGGCCTGGCCGAGCTCCGCTCCGCCCTCGAGAAGCGATATGCAGAGGAGGATGGCCGATTCCTCGTCGCGCTTGAAGACCTCCCGGGCCGAGCGAGCCGATTTCGACATCTCCGCCCAGTCGCGCTCGTAGAAGGCCAGATATGCCCTGTCCCTTGCCGCGCAGAGCCTGTCCCATTCGGAGTAGTATTTTGCGGAGACCGCGGAATACTCGAAGAGGACGGCGAGTATCTCGGATGAATTTTCGTCGAGGCGTCTCTTCATGTCGCGTTTCAGGTTTGCCTCCTCGACCCTCTTTTGCCAAACCCTCTTTGCCTGTTCGCGGTCCGCATCGAGGACAGGCACAAGCGAGCCGCCAGTGATCGAAAGCAGATCGAGCATGGCCCCCGAAGTGGTCTTGTAGAGGGAGTTCATCTCGGCGATCTGATCCCTTGCCTCCACGAGGTTCTTGTAGGCGTTGAAGAATTTCGCCCTCAGGAGGCGGACGTCGTGGGCGACATGTTCGGACTGGCTGGACACGATGAACTCGGTCATGTCCTCGAAACTCGATGACTCCTTCAGGGCTTTCTCGATGGAATAAAGCGCCATCACGGTCTGCTCTATGTCGTATTCGTCCCGGACGGTTTCATCGCCAGGCTTCTCCATCTCCCCGAGCTTTTCCTCGGCATCCTTGATGAATTCTGGTTTGCCGCCGCCGCCGTCCTTGAGAAGAATCATTGTCAACAGGATGGCAAGGAGAACGACGATGGAGCAGACAAGCGCCACCACGTAGCCTTTCGATGATTTTCTTGCTGCTTCCATCAACATCCTCGATGCGGCTTGCCCGAGATGGCGGGCTTACGCGGAGTTTTGCAATTGGCCGTTCAGAAAAAAAAAGGCGCTTTTGAAGCGCCTTTTGAATGGGATGTCCGTCAATCCAGTTCTTAAAAAACGACTGGAATCACGACCTGTGTTCCGGGCTTGGGTTCTCCTATGGCGCTGGCCGATGGATTGGCCTTCTTGATCTCCTCCGTCTTTACCCCGTAGAACTTGGCTATGTCTGCCCATGTTTCGCCTTCGGTGACATCATGCATGGAACCTTTGATGTCGTCCATGAGAGGGGCGGTGGATGGAGCGGGAGATGGTGTCGGAGCCATGGCCCCCGGATTATCCTGAATGGACTTGCGGTCCTCCTCGGTGATGACATCGTCAAGTCCTCCAATGCCCGGATCCATCGTGTCAACCTCGATGTCGAGCTCCACCGGCGGAGCGGCCTTGTCCTCGACAGGGGAGTCGGAGACAAGCGGTTTTGAAACTGCTTCCTCAACCGCTGGGCCCGAGCCTGAAATCCTCAACTTCTGTCCGACCTGCAGAGGTGTCTTGGAGTCCATGCCATTGGCGGCCGCAATCTTGTCCACGGACGTATTGAATTTCTTGGCTATCTTCCAAAGGGAGTCGCCGTTTTTCACCGTGTAGACCCCGTCTGCGGGAATTTCTTCCGTGTCTGCGGACTTCGCGCTCTTGCCTCCGGCTGCGGCCACTTTCTTGATCGGGGGCAGCTTGTCTTCCGGTATCAGGGCTCCACCCGGAGGGATTCTGACTATTTCACCAACCTTCAGTATCTTCTTCAGATCCATGTTGTTGAAGGCGGCAAGCTCCTGCATGCTGACTCCATGGATGCGGGCGATCTTCCACAGGGAATCGCCTTTCTTGACGGTGTAGGAGAGAGCTTCGATCTTCGGCTCGACGAAGGGGGGGACGTCCGGAATCGGCGCTATGTTGCTGTCAATCGGCGGAAGAGCCACGAGGCCGCCGGACGATATCTGGTCCGACGGAGCCGGGATGAACGGCCTGTCCGTCAACACCTTGTCGCTGCTGCATCCTGCAAGCACGGCCATGGAGACAGCGCCCGCAACCACGATAACCCTTCCCGAAACAGATTCCGACAACGCCTTCACCTTGAAAACCTCCGTTTGATTATTTCTACGAATTTCTCTCCGCGCTCCTGATAATTCCTGAACTCGTCCATGCTCGCACAAGCCGGGGACATGAGCACCACGTCTCCCCGCTCCGCCTCTTCGCAGGCGGAAAGAACAGCATGCGTGAAATCCTTTAATAAAGCACAAACAATCCGCTTTTTCAACAGGTTGAACAATTTTTCTTTGCATTGACCTGTTATGTAGGCTTTTTTGATATGCCGCCTTCTCGTCAAAATCGGAGAGAAGTCCATGTCCTTGTCGAGCCCCCCGAGTATGAGTCTCACATTCCCTTCGCCGCCAAAAAGGTCTAGTGCGGCCAGCACCGAATCCGGATTCGTGGCCTTGGAGTCGTTCACGTATTTCACTCCATCCCTTTCGAGGACGAGTTCGAGCCTGTGTCTGCCGAGCTTGAACGAGGAGATGGCATCCGCTATTTTCGATTCCACCGCGCGGAATTCCGCTCCGAGGAACAATTTCACCAGCAACAGCGCCGCCGAGATGTTCTCTGCGTTGTGTCTGCCGGGAAGCCCTTCCGGAATTGGGGGGCGGAACGCCCGTCCGGCCCGTTTCAAGTATATGGCGGCATCTTCCGGGAATGCATCGGCCTCCGGCATCCTTCCGTTTGAAAATACGAAAGGCTTTCCCCCTCCGCAATGCCTTCGATAGGCCTCCAACAGGGCGGCGTTTATCACCGATCGCCGCGGTCCAATGTTTTTGAAAAGACTTAGTTTCACCTTCTCGTATTCATCGAATCCGGAATACCTGTCCATGTGGTCGGAGCTGATGTTGAGGAGAGCGGCTGCGGATGGCCTGAAATCGGGGCTTCTCTCCAGCTGGAACGAACTCACCTCGACTACGTGGACATCGTATGAGGACTCCTTGATGACCGCCTCGGACAGCGGGAATCCGGTGTTGCCGGACGCGGATGCGCGGATTCCGAG
Source organism: uncultured Lentisphaera sp. (assembly GCA_964526605.1). Taxonomy (GTDB): domain Bacteria; phylum Verrucomicrobiota; class Lentisphaeria; order Victivallales; family GWF2-50-93; genus DYMC01. The sequence goes on along the minus strand of CAZGJP010000002.1, from coordinate 31,655 downwards.
GCTGTTCAGGATGTGCGCGCAAAGCTCCGTCGTGGTGGTCTTGCCGTTTGTTCCGCCCACGGCCAGAATCGGCTTTTCCGAGAAGCTTGCGCCGAACTGGAGTTCGGAAACGATCGGGATGTCCAGACTCTCCGCGAATTTCGCAAGCCGCGAATTTCGCGGGATTCCCGGACTTGTCACGATCAAATCGGCCTTGGCCCTCCTCGGGAAATCCCCGCCGAGGGAAAAACGCGAGGTTGATCCCTCCATTCTGGAGGCAAACTCGACGAGGTCGGGCGTTTTCTTCTCGTCAATGGCGACAAGCGGGATTCCCTTGGAAATGGCGAGTTCGCATGCGGCCTTGCCGCTCTTTCCCAGACCGAGGATTAAAATCGCCTTCTTCATCTTATCTTCAGCGCGGCCATGCCCAGTATCGCGAATATCCCTGCGAGTATCCAGAACCGGACCACTATCTGCGTCTCGGTCCAACCTTTTCTTTCGAAATGATGGTGGAGAGGAGAGCAGAGAAATATCCTCTTGCCGGTCAGCTTGAAGGACGCAACCTGGATTATCACCGAAAGAGCTTCGATGACGAAGACCCCCCCTATCACGATCAGATTCAACTCCTGCCTGACCAAGACCGCTATCAGCCCTATCGAACCACCGAGCGCGAGGCTGCCGGTGTCGCCCATGAACATGGCCGCCGGATGGCAGTTGAACCAGAGGAAACCTATGCACGCGCCGCATATCGCCATGGCGAAGACCACGACCTCCGAGGAGCCGGAGATGAAGGGTATGTTCAGATATCCGGCGAAAATCCTGTGTCCGCACATGTAGGCGAAGACCGCATAGGCGAGGGAGCAGAATATTGAACAGCCTGCGGCGAGGCCATCCTTGCCGTCGGTGAGGTTCACCGCGTTGGAGCTGGATACTACGACAAGGGCGCCGAAGGAGGTGGCGAGCAGCAGGGGGAGGCCGGTCAGCACGGGATTTTTGAGGAAGGGCAGATATATCTTCCTGAGGAGGCCGCCGGTGGCGGGCATGAGGTCGAGGAGATAGACGGCAAGCACCGCTACCGCTATCTGCAGGAAGAGCTTCAACCTGCCCGGTATTCCGTCCCTGCGCCTCAGTGCGACCTTGGCGTAGTCGTCGGCGAATCCGACGGCGCCAAGAAGGACGAGCACCCCGGAGAAAATCCACACCATCTCGTTCGTGGACGAAGCCCATAGTATAGTCGAGAGGAATATCGTCAGGACGATGAGGATTCCACCCATGCTCGGAACCTTGTCCTTGCGCGAATCAAGATATTCCTCCGGGACGAGCCCCTTCAGTCTGGACGGGGCGACAGTCTGCAGCCTCCTGAGAGCCCTGATCGTGTAGGGGCCGAATAGCATCGAGAGGAAGATGGCCGTGAAGAAGGCCCCGCCGGCGCGGAATGTCACATATTGGAAGAGGCGCAAAGGCCCGAAGTATACATCGAAGTCGGATATGTATTGGAGCATTCTCTGCCGGATTTTTTGCGGTGAAGATAATTATGTCCGGCGATTTGTCAAGCCCGGAGATCAGAATTCCGGCCCGGATTAATCCGGGTGGAGCATCAAATTGCTTCAGGGACCCTTCTGGAGGACGAAGTTCAGCGATTCAAAGGACTTGTTGGAGACCTTCGCCGAAAGAGTTCCGTCGGTAACCTTCAAAGCCTGTTTCTTGTCGCGCGGCCTGCCCGACAGATCCAGAGGAACAAGAGTCCAGTCGCCAGCATTCGAGTTCTTGAGAGTGAATTCGACCTCCACCGGTTCGAATATGATTGGCGGTTCCCCCACTTTCTTCATGCAGAACGACTCGTATTTTTCAATTATCTTCCCGTTCCTCTGCAGATATTGGAGCGCCTGTCCGCTATGCCTGTCCCTTCCGGCGACAGTCAGAAGAATCTTCTTCGACTGCTCCAGCGGGACGTTGTCAATGCTGGACATGCTGACGACGCCATAGGCCTTGCTGGTCTTCATCTTCAGCGGGCCGTATTCGCTTTCGTCTCCAAGGAAGCCCAGCGCCGATTTTGTCTTTGGAGAATTCACGCGTATCTGCCTTCTGCCGTAGTCCCAGGCGATCTCGCCAGTGGCCGATGTGATGATATTGTTCTTGGTATCGACATTCTTTTCAAACAGGGCCTTGTCCCATTTCGGCGGGAACTTCTTCTCGTCTAGCGTAAGTCTCACTCCGCCGACCAGCATCGCCTCGGTGGGGACCGGCTGCGGATCGAAGATCATGTAAAACCGGTTTTCGCTCTCCTTGGTCTCAAGCCCCTTCTTCCTTTCGGGATCATGAAGCTTGTCGCCGGCTATGCTGTTCACGTATATTAGAGGAGCCTGCTTCACGTCGCCGCGAACATAGATATAGTATGACATCGGTTCCACGGCGATGCCTGTCGGAGTGTTGAACATCGAGAAGAAGTCGTTCTTGCGCGATCCCAGTTCGGGAAGATCGGCCACGAACCTGTTGTTGGCCCCGATGTTCT
>CAZGJP010000002.1:4897-29154 GCA_964526605.1 uncultured Lentisphaera sp. | reverse complement strand
GTAGTGCGCCGTATATCGCCATGAAGGGCGCGGCGTCAAGCGTGTAGTCGTTTGGATAGCAGAAGTTCCATTCCGTTATCACGAACGGGATTCCGGAGACGTGCTGGAATGCGCACATGAGCATGTGATCCTGCGGATGCGCCACTATGGGCTTGTTCGGGAAAAGCGCCGCCTGTGGAGACCAGCCTCCGTGCGGATGCAGCCAGTATGTGTGCTTTCCATGGAAATCGAGAGTGGAGTTTGTGGCCGATTGAATCTCCTGCAAGTATCCGGGACCGCCCCAGGACGAACCCTGCACCAGCGCCTTGCTCCCGGCCCTTCTCACTGCGTCGCGCACTTTCGTGAACCAGGCGTTCTCTATGTCGTAGAAAAATTTCGTCTGGTCCTGCGCCCTTTTCAGGAATTTCTTCGGACATCTCGCGATCTCGTGGCCGGACAGAGCGGCGATGGTTCCCTTGTCGAGCGACTCCGATGACGCCAGAGGGGACGGTTCTCCCTCCACATGCCAGGCATCGCGCAGCTTCAGGTCGCTACCATGTTTCTTCTTGAGCCACTCGTTGTATTTGTCCTGAAACTTTACCGCGTAGTAGCCGGGAAGCGTCGTTGCTGAATTGAAGAAGAGGCTCGATTCGTTGACCACCTTGAACATGTGGAACGCAGGATCGTCGGCGTAACGAAGCCCCGTATGGGGATTCTTGTGTTCGAGAAATCCTTTCAATGCCTTGAGATAGAGCTCCTGATGCTTCTCGTCGAAAGTATACTGCACGTTGTTGAGAGAAGGCATCTTCTCGGCATCCTTCACCCCGGTTTCAGGAGCCCATCTTCCGGAGAATATGGCCGAGGCGCGCACATAGATCCCCTGCTTCTTGAGCTCGGCAAAATACTTGTCGAACTTGTCCAAACGCGATTTGTTGTATTCTGGAACTATGTAGTCGCCCTTCCTCTCCAAAAGAGCGTCGAAGATGGAATGATATCTGACTTGGTTGAAACCGAATTTCCTCAATATCTTGGCATATTGCTCCGCCTGCGTCTGGAATGGATGGAACCCGGCTCCGCATATGGTTATGCCCTTGAAGCGGACCGGCTTGCCGGGAGCCTTCTCGAATTCGAAATCCTCGCCTTTGGCAACAGTCCAGCCGAGACTCCCGGCCGGGCTCTTGAACACATCAAACGAATCCTCCCATGGAGCAGCAATCTTGGCGTCATCATATTTGTTCGATATCGGAAACCACCCGTCCGTCCCGTTGTCCTCCCAGTCCTTCCACGACATTGGCGCCGGCAGGACATCCTTCGATGGCTTGTCCCCTACCGTCACGCCAAGTATCACAAGGGATGGATCCAGCGAATTGTCCGCCTTGATATTGATGCTTGACACTGGCGACCCGGCCACGTACTTCGGTGTCAGAGGCACAAGATACACGCAGATGTCAACCCCCATTCCATTCTTGCCGTTCCAAACGACAATCGCCTTTTGGATTTCTCCCTTGTCCCACCAGAAGTTCGAGACATGCTCCTGATACTTCAGAGAGAATTCCTCCGTCTCGCCGTTTGCGAATTTCGCGGCCAGCTTTGCGGCCTCCTTTCCCTCCGGGGCCCCCCAGACGGAAACTGCAAGCAGATAAATGCTCGACCCCTTCGCCGTCTTCGGAACGTCAATTGAAATTTCGGAGGGAAGGTTCAAGCTCTTCAGCTTGTTTCCCGCGAACATGACAACCCCTTTGCCTTTTTCAGGAATGACAAATGGAATCCCATTGAGTTCAACCCTTCCCGTCGGAAAGCCCGTCAGGGAGTTGTCCTTGCCCTGATCCGTCCATCCGCCCTTGCCGTCCCCCTCCGGAGTGTCGTCAACGAATTCCCTGTTGCATAGCTTGTCCAAGGGAACTGGTGTGAAATTATAATCAGCCGATGACAGTGTCAGGGAAGCGGACAGGGACAAAATGGCGAATGGAGCTTTCATTTTTCACCGTGGCTTTTGCGGGAAAGTTTTGGAGAATGAAAAGAGGCAGGCCGGAAATGCCGGCCCGCCCCTTGATGAGAATCGGGCATTCTTCAGTAATAGTCCGCGCCGCCGCCAGCGCCGCCGCCACCCTGCGCAGGTTTTTCCCCGGGCTTGGTCGCGCCGGCAGGAGTGAATGGCTCGGTCGTGAGGCAGATGACGTCGAACATCGTCCAAATCGGAGCCTTTCCGCCTTCGGCAACCTTGCTAGGATGGGAGTCGGTCACCTGCATGTCGAGGAGATATGAGCCCTGTTCGAGATTGACCGGTGCCTGTCTCGTCCATTCGACGGTCCTCCACTGTCCGGTCGATATCTGGTCCATCACCTTCGAGTCGAGGTCGAAATCCACCCAGCCTTCCTCAGGTCCCGGTTTGGCCACTGGCGCGCCATCGGCGCCAAGCTTGACGAAGCGGAACCTCATCTTGCCAAGATGGCCCGTGAATGCGTGCCTGAAGTATGTATGGTATTGTCCGGCCGCCGGAACATCGAACTTCCAAAGCACAAATCCGGGATTCGGAAGACTAGATTTCTCGTTGATGCACGAAAAGGCGTCCCCGCCACTGAGAAGCTTGGGATTGTCACCCTTCACCCACGGATTCGCCTCCAGATTCGTCTTCGTCGCGCTCTCCCCTTCTATCCACACCACTTCGGCCGCGCAAAGCGAGCCCGCGGCGACAAGAGCCGCCATAGCCATCAGCCTCTTCATAGAGCCTTCTCCTGTGTTTGTTGGTTATTCTATCCGACTACTATAGTGAGAGAATCCCGTTTTGACAAGGGTGCTGGCAAACACTTTTTTTTGGAACGGTTCAAAATAAATGTCGCCAAGCTTGATAAGGCGCTTCAATCCATCTATTCTTCCCTAAAAAAAACACAGAAAACCCAAAGAGCTTCTTGACAATTATATTTTTTCGCTTATAATAAAAGTATAAACGTTTAAATTAAAAAAGCAAATCCGTGGGCAAGATGACTCTTTCAGACGTGGCGAAAAAGGCTGGAGTCTCGATAGTGACCGCCAGCAGGGTGATGAACAGGCATCCCCGGGTGAGGGAGAATCTCCGTCGCCGGGTTCTGGACTGCGCCGAGGAGCTTGGATACTCTCCGAATCTTCTGGCGCGAGGGCTGGTGAAATGCTCGTCACGGCTTGTCGCCCTATACGTGAGCAAGCTGGACAATCCCTTTTTCGGGGCCATTGCCGAGAAGGTCACGATGAAGTTCCGGGACATGGGGTACGAGGCGCTTCTTTGCAGCGACAGCGACCAGCACTTCCATCTCCACAGGTCTTTTTCAGCCGCCGGCTCGGTCCTTGTCTCCATGGCGGATCCATCGTCTCTCAGAAAACTGTCATCGTCGGGCGGCGTCCTTGTCGGGGTGAACAGCTACCATCCGCGCGAGTTCCGATTCCCGAACATTCTGTTCGACTTCGATTCCTCCTACGTCAGAATATGCGAAATGCTGTTCGGGGCTGGGAGGAGGAGGATAGCTTTCGTGTCCCATGTCCAGCCGGAGTATCAGAAGCGCAAGTTTTTGGCGGCCAGGGAATTCATAAGGAAGTCCGGGGGAGAGATAGTGGCTCCCGAGTCGCTGGAATCCTTCCGCTCGCCGCAGGAGCTTGTCTCCTTCATGCGGGCGGCGGGGGGAGCCCAACTCCCGCAGGCGGTGTTCTGCGAGAATGACATCTTGGCCATCGAGCTCCATTCCATCATTGCCTCCCAGGGCTCGCCCCATGGAGTCAGGATCATCGGATGCGACGGAGTCATCCCGTTCCAGGCGATATGGAGTGTGAAGATAGACATTGGCGCCACGGCCGCCGCAGCCGCGGAGTTGTTCGAGAAGAGTCTCGATGGGCAGGCTATGCCGGAGAAATTGCCCAAAATAACAACCGAACCGATTTTCAACTGAAGCGGGGGATTGAAATGAAAAATATGCTTGCAGGGATATTCGCGGCATCGACGATGCTGTTTCCTGCATCCTTCCGTCTTCCAGCGGACGACATAGTCTATTTCAATCTGGGGAGGGATCCGCGCTCCGCCGCACTCAACATGATATCGGATGGAACGGGGCCGGAATTGTCGGCCGCCTCCGCGAAAATCGCGGAATCCGAGCCTCCGCGCGCAATCGCCGGGGACAGGAAAATCACAAGGTCGCGCCTGTCCAGCGAGAAATTGCTGTCGGGGAACGAAATCTCGCTTGGAAGGAGCGGAGAAAGGACAATCCGCCTCCCCGGCATGTCCCCGGATGGCCTCGTCTTCGCCGTGGTCGGCGACGTCCAGGGAAAGGGACGGAGCGATAAATGGAGGAAGACCTCGGAATGGCTCGCCGCAAGAAAACCCTTCCTATTCGTTCCAGTCGGCGACATCGTGGACAAGGGGCTGGTGTGGAGCCAGTGGGAGGCGTTCTTCTCCGACGCCAAGTCTCTCCTGGAAACATCCTACATTATGCCGGTGATAGGGAATCACGACTGCTACCTCGACAGTTCAAAGGGGCTGAAGCCTGAAGTGTACTTGCAGCTCTTCGATCTGCCGGACAACGGATGCGAAGGATACAAGGGCTACTGGTATGCCTTCGAGGCAGGGGACGCCCATTTCTCCGTGCTGTGCAACTATCCCCACGGAGGACCTCTCGATGAAAAGACGGCGGTGGATAAAATCCAGACGGAATGGCTGGACAAGCAGCTCGCCGCCACGGAGAAAAAGTGGAAGTTCGTTTTCTTCCACGCTCCGATCTGGTCCAGCGGCCCGCACGGTGGAGACAGTGTTTCACTGGCTAAAACCTGGGGCGCGGCGATGGAAAGGCGTGCCGTTGACATCGTCTTCACGGGCCATACGCACGCGTGGGAGATCACGCATCCGTTGAAGAACGGAAAACACGGCTCGGGCGGAACCGTCTATTACAACACGGGCGGCATTAACTATTCGGCAAAGGCCAATGGCGCCGACTTCACGAGGGTCAGGCAGGACGTCGAAAGGGAAATCCGGGTCGCGCTTGTGAAAATCTCCGGAAAAGACGCGGTCGTCTCAACATACAACATGGGAACAGGAGAACTTGACGATGAATTCAAAATCCAAAAGTAATTTCACCCTGATTGAGCTTCTGGTGGTAATTGCGATAATAGCAATACTCGCGGCGATGCTACTACCATCGCTTCAACAAGCACAATCAGTGGCAAGATCCGCCTTGTGCAAAAACAATCTGAAACAAGTCGCCACATCATCGCTTTTGTATGCGGGCGACCATAATGAGACTCTACCTATGAGAGGACATCCAACATCCACAGATCCTCATTACTACTTTGAATATACTAAAACACCTTGGTATGATAAACTCGACGTATACAAGAAAGGCTCCGCGGGAGGAACTGCGATGCATTGTCCCCAGGCGACAATGGCGGCGAAACCCAGATGGAATTTTGACGAAAGAAGTGATTTTGACTTTAGTCTCAACGTCACACTCGGCGGGAGAAAAAGTTGGGCTGAGCCAGAGATGATTCCGCCAAGGACAAAACATCTCAACGCATGGATATATTGGTTCGGCGATGCGAAATTCGGGCTTGACGCAGGCAATGGATGGTATGCATATGCATGGATGCATCTCGACTCCGCCGCCGCAGTAAATGTTCCGTGGATGTGGGACAAGCAGAGAGCTGGGACTTCTGTTCCAAGTACATGGAAGGGGCACCTTGGCGATAAAGCAAACTTCATCTTAGGCGATTTGCATTGCGAAGAAATGTCTTATTCGCAATTCAGATCAATGAGCACAGAACAGAGAAGCAGATTCCGCAGAGGATATTAAACTATACCGCCAACTTGATTTCCATGGTACCGCTTTGCGGATCGGGATATTCGACTTGTGGCGATGCATATACTGGGAAAACACAAAATTCGGGATTCCATCCATAAAAAAAAGAACGGCGGGATCCCGCCGTTCCTTTTATGAACCCGCAAACGATCAGTCTTTCACTCGAAATCGTCTCCGTGGACATCCATGAAGAATATCCCCGCCACAAGGTCGGCGATCTCGGTTGGATGCACTTCGACGCCGAATCCGAGCAGCCACCCGGCCTTCACGCTTATCGCCCAGAAATCCCTGACGCGGTCGCGATAGCTGTGATTGCTGTAGTCAGCCAGTCCGTAGTCCTTGCGATTGACGTAGTATTTCCTGGTGGAGCCAAACGTGTCCTCCACGTAGATCTTCTCGGTGTTCAGGCAGAGCGTCTGAAAGTCCCAGCCGGAGCTGTAGCCGCCACCGCACTGTCTGGCGTAGCCTTTCTGCACGAAATACTTCTCACCGGAAGCCCCGCCAATTCCAAGATACTTCGTCACGTCAACCTCGAGCGCAACCTCCGACCCGACCCCGCCCTCCATCGAAACAAGATCCGTGACATCCGCAAGCCTGTTGGGTAGCCAGAGAAGAACCGCCCTCCCGGCGCGGGCTAGAAATCCCGGTTTGCCCGCATCAGCATCAATTTCTTCCTTTTTCGCTTCAGCCGCTGGCACCTCCGGAACTGCCGCTGGAGCGGCTTCCTCCTTCTTCGCCTCCTCGACAGCGGCTTCGACCGGAGCTGCCGGAGCAGCCTCTTCCTTGGCGGGCTCGACCTTTTCGCCTTCGTCGGACGAGAACCAGTTCATCGGGTTGAGCCAGGAGAGAGAGCCTTTCGATCCCGTCTCGTCCCCTGCGATAGCCTGTTCAACGGCCTTCTCCTTCTCGGCATCCGCAGCTTTTGCGGTTTCTTCCACCTTGGCCTCCGGCTTCGCTTCTTCCGGAACCGCCTGCAGTTCCGCAGCCTTCTCCTCGACTTTCTCGACAGCCTCCGCCTTGGCGGCCTCCGCCGTCTCAGGCTTGGCCTCTTCAACGGCCTTTGCCTCCTCCTTGACCTCCTGAACAACTTCTTCTTTCGCCTCGGCGGCTGGGGCAGCTTCCTCTTTCGCCTCGGCTGCAACCGCTTCGGTCGCGGGCTTCGCCACCTCGGCATCGTCAAGCAAAATCACGGCGTCTCCCTCGTCCTCCGCGAAACTTCCAATCGTGAACGCGAAAAAAGCCGCCGCACACAGAAGAATTCTCCTCCCCATTGTCCGTCTCCTATATTCTGTTTTGGAAATAAAACAAGAAATTTCAATAATCTATGCTAATATTGACGAAATGCAAATCTGGGAAGATAAACACAAAACACAACGGCAGGCATGAAAAAAAACAGAAAATCAATTTCAAGGAACAAAGACGACCAGAAGATGGCCCTCGGACCGGCCGTACCCGGAATGAATGTCGTGATGATCACCAGCGAAGCCCGGCCCTTCGCAATGACCGGCGGGCTTGCCGACGTGTCAGCCTCCCTCTCCGAGGCTCTCTCCGAACGCGGAGCGAATGTAACCGTCATCATGCCATACTACAGGCAGAAGATGAGAAAGTTCCACCATCAGACCTCCGTCGCCATCAGCCCGCTCTCCGTCCAGTTCGACGGCAGGACGGAGCATGCGCAGGTCCTGGAGATAAGAAAGAGTGGAAATCTAAGGTACCTGTTCGTCGAATACAACCGCTACTTCGACAGACCCGCGCTCTACGACTGGAATGGAATAGAATACGGGGACAACGCCGAGCGCTTCATCTTCCTCTGCAGAGCAGCAATGAACACAATGATAGCCCTCGGAATCCATCCCGACATCATCCATGCACACGACTGGCACGCGGCCCTCTGCTGCCTCTACCTGAAAAGCCACCTCTACGCCGGCGTCGCGAATTTCGCGAAGACCGCATCCGTCCTGAGCATACACAACATTGCATACCAAGGATGCTACCACAAGTCCCAACTTTATTTCACCGGGCTCGGATGGGGCTACTTCAACCATCTCTGCCTCGAGTTCCATGACCAGATAAACCTGCTGAAGGCAGGCATAATGACGGCAGATTTCATCAGCACGGTCAGCCCGGCGCACGCGATGGAGATACTCTCTCCACAATACGGGTTCAATCTCGATTCGCCTCTCAGACACCGCGCCGCGCAGGGAAGGCTCAGAGGAATACTCAACGGCATAGATGTGAAGGAGTGGAACCCGGAGACAGACCCGGCCATCGCGAAAAACTACTCAGCGGCCAGGCCGGAGGGAAAAAAGGAATGCAAGGCCGCCCTGCAGAAAAAACTCCAGCTCCCTGTCAATCCCGACATTCCACTCTTCGGACTCATATCCAGACTCGCACATCAGAAGGGGATTGACATCTTTTCCGCATCGGTTGACAACATGCTCATGTACGACGACGTCCAGTTCGCGGTCCTCGCATCTGGAGATCCAGGACTGGAAAAGCATCTCGCCTCGATCGCGGCGAGATTTCCGGACAAGTTCGCCTACATCGACGCATACGACCCGGAACTCTCCCACGTCATAGAGGCCGGCGCCGACATCTTCGTAATGCCCTCCAGATACGAACCCTGCGGTCTCAACCAGATGTATAGCATGCGCTACGGGACGCTCCCGCTCGTCCGCGCGACTGGCGGTCTCCACGACACCGTCGCAAACTACGACCCGAAAAATCCGGCCGCGTCCACGGGCTTCAAATTCTGGGATCTATATACGGAATCCCTCACGAACTCCATGAGATGGGCGGCGTTGGTCTATCGCAACGACAAGGCCGGATTCAGAAAGGCCCAGGCCAACGCGATGGGGAAGGACTTCTCGTGGAACAAAACAGCCGGACAATATGAAGATCTCTATAGAGCCGCGTCTGGACGAGTTTGACTACTCGCTACCCCACGGACTCATCGCATACCATCCGGCTTCGGAGCGGGACTCCTCCCGGATGCTCGTCCTCGACCGCAGAAGTGGAGAATGCGAAGTCCGCAGTTTCAAGGACCTGCCGGAATATATGGAAAAAGGCGACTGCGCCGTCCGCAACAACAGCAAGGTGATCAAGGCCAGAATATTCGCGGCTCCGCCGGAGGCCCCCGAGAAGTCAACCGAATTCTTCCTCGTCGAACCATTGAATGGGGAGAAGACGAAATGGAGCGTCCTGGCCAGACCAGGACGGAACCTGAAGAAATTCCAGATCTTCCAGGCCATCTCCCCCGATGGACGCAAGCTGCCGGATCTCACGTTCGAAATCATATCGAGAATTCCGGACCTCGCCGTCAAAGTCTCGTCGGAAGCCGACATCGCGAAAAACCTCGACGACCACGGGCACATCCCGCTCCCGCCATACATCAAACGCCCCGACGAATCCTCCGATCAGGAACGCTATCAGACGGTCTACGCCGAGGAGCCAGGTTCCGTCGCGGCCCCCACCGCGGGACTGCACTTCACAGACGAGGTCTTTGCGAAATTCGCGGAAAAGGGTGTTGACATCGCCGATGTAACCCTACACGTCGGGATAGGCACCTTCCGCCCGGTCCGCTCGGAAAGAATATCCGAGCACAGGATGCACTCGGAACATTTTTCCATCGGATGGGAGAACGCCGAGAAGATCAACCGGGCCAGGGCGGCCGGCGGAAGAGTCCTCGCAATAGGAACGACCTCCCTCAGGGCTCTGGAAACCTCGATTTCCCCAGATGGACGGATAAAGCCCGGGGACGGCAGAACGGACATATTCATCCATCCGCCATATCGGATAAAGTCGGCCGACATGCTGCTCACGAACTTCCACCTTCCAAAAAGCACACTCCTCATGCTCGTCTGCGCATTCGCCGGAACCGACAAGACGATGAAAGCATACCAGATCGCCATCAAGGAGCAATTCCGCTTCTACAGCTACGGCGACTGCATGCTGGTGAAGTGAATGTTCGCCTGAAGTGGCCATTTCCCCTTGGCTCTTGCCGTTTCAGAGATTATATTATTGTTTTGATTGCGCCGGAGTGGTGGAACTGGCAGACGCACCAGACTCAAAATCTGGCGCCCGCAAGGGCATGGGGGTTCGACTCCCCCCTCCGGCACCAGACAACGCAGCAAGGGATCTGAGGATGAAGAAGAGAATACTTTCCGGCATTCAGCCGACAGGGGACGTGCATCTGGGCAACTATTTCGGAATGATGAAACCGGCGATAGAGCTCCAGGGCGAAGGGGAGACGTATCTCTTCATCGCCGACCTCCACGCGCTTACCTCGTCAATGGCCCCGGAGGATCTGCGCCGCAACAGCTTCAACGTGGCGCTGGACTTCCTCTCCTGCGGGCTCGATCCTGCGGAGACGGTCTTCTTCAGGCAGTCGGAGGTTCCGGAAGTGACCGAGCTTGCCTGGATACTGAGCTGTCAGACATCCATGGGCCTCCTCGAGAGATGCCACAGCTACAAGGACAAGACTTCCAAGGGGATGGTGCCCAACCACGGACTCTTCGCGTATCCGGTCCTGATGGCCGCGGACATACTGATCTACAAGTCCGACCTGGTGCCGGTCGGCAGGGACCAGAAGCAGCATCTCGAGGTGACCCGCGACATAGCGCTCCGCTTCAACAACCGCTATGGCGACATTCTCGCCATCCCCGAGCCGATGATAAGGGATTCCACCGCCGTGGTTCCCGGGACCGAAGGAGAGAAGATGTCCAAGAGCTATGGCAACACCATAGAGCTTTTCGGCGACGAGTAGGAGCTACGGAAGAAGGTCATGGGGATACTCACCGATTCGAAGGGGTTGGATGATCCGAAGAATCCCGACGAATGCACCCCCTTCCTCCTCTACAAGCTCTTTGTGGACGAGGGAAAAGCCGCGGAAATGGCCGGGAAGCTGAGGAAGGGTGGTTACGGCTATGGCCACGCGAAGAAGGAGCTATTCGAGGTGTACTGGGAGCATTTCCGTCCGTTCAGGGACAAGAGGGCTGAATACTTGAAGGATCCCGCCCGGGTGGAGGGAGTACTCGCCGACGGAGCGCGGAAGGCCAGGGCGGTCGCCCAGGACACAATGTGCGAAATCCGCAAGGCGACTGGCATCGGGGGATGACGCGCCAGTGAAAATATCTTTGCGCCGGGGACGGCGCAAAGTACTTGAAACCGCTGGCAAAACTCCGCGTCGGATCGTTCACTGAATATCTACATTTGGGTCAACAGGATTCCGCAATTCTTCTCGCCTCGCGGTCGGCGGCCATTATCTGGGCCATGTCCGGACTCCTGACGGGGCTGTGGCGGGACATGGCCTTCTCGACGATCCTCCATATGCCGGGGATGTTTATCTCGTTCCTGATGAATCTTGCGACGGCCACCTCGTTGGCGGCGTTCATGACCGAGGGCATGGTTCCTCCCCTCCTCAGGGCCTCGTAGGCGAAGTCGAGGGAGGGGAATTTATTCCTGTCCGGAATTTCAAATTCGAGTCTTGCGAATTTCGCGAAATCGAAGGGGCTCAGCATGCCCGGACACCTTTCCGGATATGTCAGCGCGTATTGGATTGGCAGTTTCATGTCGGGGGGGCTCATCTGCGCGAGGATGGAGCCGTCAACGAACTCCACCATGGAGTGGACCACGGACTGGGGATGCACGACAACATCTATCTGCCCGGGGTCGAGTCCGAAGAGCCATTTCGCCTCGATTATCTCGAGGGCCTTGTTCATGAGAGTGGCCGAGTCAATGGTTGTCTTCACGCCCATGTTCCAGACCGGATGCAGAAGCGCGGACTTGGCGGTCGCCCTTGCGATTTTCGCAGAGCTTGAGTTTCTGAACGGGCCTCCACTGGCCGTGAGTATGACTCTGCGGACGAAGCCGGAGCCATTGCCGGCCATGCACTGGAATATGGCGCTGTGCTCGCTGTCCACCGGGATGATGCGGACACCGCGTTTCTTCGCCTTTGCCATAACCAGTTCCCCTGCGAGGACGACCACCTCCTTATTGGCCAGGGCGATGTTGGCGCCGCATGAAATTGCCGCGAGGACTGCGTCAAGGCCGGCGATGCCGCTGCTTGCGCAAAGGACGATGTCCGGGCTGCTTCGTTCTATCATTTCGCGGATTCCGGCTTGTCCGCGGTGGACTCTGGCGCCTCCTGCGATTTTCGCGAGGTTGTCGCATCCGCTTTCGTCGAAGAGGGCCATGTCTTTGCATCCGAATGCTCTGGATTGCTCGGCAAGTCTTCTGAAGTTTCTGTTCGCGGCCAGTCCCACGACCTTGATGTTCCCCAGGTGGGAGGCGATCTTGACGGCGTTTTCGCCGATGGATCCCGTCGAGCCGATGATCACTGTTCTTTTCAGAGCCATTCCGCGCCGTCTCCGGCCTTGCATTTGATGGTTTGCGGGTCCTTGCCGAATTTCATTCTGAAGGCGGTTCTTATCCTGCGCATGTAGTTTTCGCTTTCGTCCTCCTCCACGAGATGGATGCTTATGCCGCCGAATCCGCCCCCGCTCAGGCGTGCGCCGAGGCAGCCGGGGATGGACTGGGCGAGCTCGACGAGATGGTCGAGCTCCGGACAGCTGTTCTCGAAGTCCGTCCTGGAGCTCCTGTGCGACTCGAAGAGGAGCTGGCCGAATGCGGAGAGATCTCCCTTGTCCAGCAGTTCGACCGCCTTCAGGACCCTGTCGTCCTCCCCTGTGACGTGCCTGGCCTTGCGGTAGTCGAAGAGGGGAACTGCGTCCTTGAAGGTATCCAGCTCTTCGGTGCTAAGGTCGCGGAGCGCCTTCACGGACGGATTCCGTTCCGCGATGGCCGCGACGACGCTTTCGCAGCTTTTCCTGCGCGCATTGTATTCGGACTCCACGAGGTCGTGCTTCACCATCGAGTTCACGACGATTATGGAATGCCCCGGCGGTATCGGGACATTGCGAAGGACCTTGTTCTGGCGGAAGTCGCAGAGAATGAGGCTGTCGGCCTTGCCGAAAACGGAGCAGAACTGGTCGAGGAGACCGGTGTTCGCGCCGACGAAGTTGTTTTCGGAGGCCTGTCCTATCTTCGCCCTTTCTATGGGTGTGAATTCGAGGCCGAAGGCTTTTTCAAGCGCCATGCATGCGGCGACCTCGATTGCTGCCGAGCTGCTCATTCCGGCGGAAAGCGGCACGTCCGAGGCGATGGCGGCGTCGAATCCGCCGATGGCCCCTCCGCGTCTGCGGATTTCGCAGATCACGCCCTTGACGTAGTTCTTCCAGTCGCGGGATGTCTTCTCGTGGATTCTTGCGAGGGGGATTTGCGCAGGCGTGTCCTCCACGCCGAGGCTCAGGATGCGGCAGTTGCCGCTTCCGTTCGGAGCGATGGCGAAGTATGTGGACTGTGTCACAGCCGCGCCCAGGACGAGGCCCTCGTTGTAGTCGGTGTGGTTTCCGAGTATTTCGAGCCTGCCTGGCGCGCGCGACACTACCGCCGGGGACAGCCCATAGGAGGCCTTGAAGGTTTCGTGGAGCCTTTCCAGGATGTTCTCATTCATTTTCGCGCTCCTTTATCTGGATGCGCTCGAAGGCTCTCCAATAGTGGTTGCATTCTCCGAAACGGTTGTCTCCATGGACGTAGACTGGAAAGAGGTGGAGGCAGACTGCGCCGAGATCCTTCTTCTCTCCCCTGTAGTTCCGGACTATCTGCATGTGGAAGGGATCCTTCCCGGTCTTCTGTTCGAACTTGATCTCCGAAAACGGAATCCGGAACTCGACCACATAGCCCTTGTCAATTTCGAAGACCTTGGCGAAGCTGTCTGCCGCCGCCCCTTTCACATGCGCCCCCATGCGCGGGTCTTCCGGCCGGATCTTCCATTCGCTCATGTGGGTCTTTCCCGATGATGACGCCATGAACTGGAAGTATTCGTCCGAGAGATGGTCCTTCATGAGGAAGAGCTCCACACTGTCGTCCTTCCAGCAGTTTCCCGACCCCTCGGCGATGGAGAAGACCTTGACCAGATGGTCCGGATCCGAGTCGTGGCATACCACTCTCAGATACAGCGAGACGCCGTCCGTCGCGCCGAAGACATCGGTTTTCTCCTTGTTCCACGCCTCGCCGGTGAAGAGCCGCATTTCGGGGAATGGCGGCATTTCCTCGAGGAAGGACTCGAAGTCGCTGTCTGGCAGCAGGCGCAGGACAGGTGTGGCGGTCTTCGGATGCTTGGTGCTTACGACCTGCCGGGAGAGATCCTCCTTCTTGGGCGTTGCCTGCTTGGATCCCTTCTTCACCTGCTTGGGCATGAGAGGGTCGTTTTTCTTGTCGTCCTTTTGCAGTTCCTGATTCTCCTGCGGAGGCGTGTACAGCCTGAGTTCTCCCGTCATGGAGAGCATTCTGGAGGCCAGCCACGAGACATGTTCGGAAAATACCGACATCAGCAGGGCTATGGCCACGAAGGACAGGATGAAGATTTTCAGATGCCGGACGTTCATCTTCCCTCCTCTTTCCCCTCCTTCTCCTCGATCTGGCGGATTATGGCCAGGACCCTGTCGCCTCTCTCGAAGCTGTCGTCGAGCACGAATTCGAGGACAGGAGTGTATTTGATATGGATGTTCCTCGAGATGCTGGCCTGTATCTGGAATCTCTCGGCGTCGAGGATGGAGAGTATTTTCCTTTTCTCCCTTTCGGAGGCGTTGAGCGTGCTGATGCTGACCTTCGCGGTCCTGAGGTCGGGGGCGGTCTTCACCGATCCGACAGTTACAAGCCCCTTCTCGAGGCCAAATTCCATCCTCTCGAGATACTCGGCTATCTCCCTCTGCATGAGTTCGTCCACCCGCGGCATTCTCTTGACCTTCTTCATGCTTTCACCTTCTTTGTTGGGAGGAGGGGGCCCTCCCTGGGTGTCAGAGGGAGCTCTTCTTGAGCTCGACTTCGTAGGTGTGGATTTTGTCGCCTTCCTGGAAGTCGACGAAATTGTCCAGGCGTATTCCGCATTCGAATCCCTGCCTGACCTCGCGGACGTCGTCGTGGAAGCGCCTGAGCGACTGCACCGAGCCGTTGTAGATGAGTTCCTCTCCGCGGAAGACCCTGGCCTTGGCACCGACCCTGATCAGGCCGCTGTTGACCATGCATCCGCAGACCTTCGGCCCCTTGGACAGCTCGAATATCTTGAGTATGGTCGCGTCGCCAAGGGATTTCTCCCTCGCCTCCGGAGCGAGCTTGCCCTCGAGGGCGTCCTTGATGTCCTCGACAAGCTCGTAGATGATGCTGTAGAGACGTATCTCGACGCTTTCTTTCTTCGCGAGCTGATTGACGCCCGGATTGACGCGGACGTGGAAGCCGACGACGATGGCCTTGGAGGCGGACGCCAGAAGGACGTCGTTCTCGGTGATGGCCCCTGTCGAGGCGAGCACCACGTCTATCACGATCTTGTCGGAGGGGAATTTCGAGAGTGATTCCCTGATGGCCTCGATGGAGCCCTGCACGTCGGTCTTGACGAGGAGCGCAAGGCTCGGCTTCTGGTTCTGCGCATATCTGTTGAGGAGATCCTCCAGATTCGCCGCCGGGCCGACGTTCCTGGATAGTTCCTTGCGCTTGTTGTCAAGGCATCTCCTGTCGGCTATTTCCCTGGCCTCCCTCTCGTTCTCACAGACGACGAAGACGGTTCCTGCGGGGGGCACGCTGGAGAGGCCGACTAGCTTTGCCGGCATTCCAGGGAGCACTTCATCCAGCCTGTCGTTGGATGCTCCGACGAGGCTCTTGACCTTTCCGCAGACTTCGCCGCAGAGGACGAAATCGCCTCTTCTGAGTGTTCCGTTCTGAACGAGGACGTTGACTGTCGGGCCGAGTCCCTGCTCGAGCCGCGCCTCGAGGACCACGCCTCTTGCTCTTCTCTTCGGGTTGGCCTTGATCTGGAGCATTTCCGCCTCGAGGAGTATGCGTTCTATGAGGTCGGTGATTCCATCTCCCCTGATCGCCGAGACCTTCACGACGGCGGTGTCTCCGCCCCATTCCTCGGGTTGGAGTTCGTATTGCTGCATCTGTCTGAGCACCTTTCCCGGGTCGGCTCCGGGAAGGTCCATCTTGTTCATGGCTATTATTATCGGGACCTTCGCGGCCTTGGCGTGGTTCAGCGCCTCCACGGTCTGTGGCATGAAGCCGTCGTCGGCGGCCACGACCAGGACGGCTATGTCGGTGATGCTGGCTCCGCGGGCCCTCATTGCGGTGAAAGCCTCGTGCCCGGGGGTGTCGATGAATGTCACCGACTTGTCTCCGTGCCGGACCACGGATGCTCCGATGTGCTGCGTGATTCCGCCTGCCTCTCCGCCGGCGACGTCAGTCTTGCGTATGGCGTCCTGCAAGGAGGTCTTGCCATGGTCCACATGGCCGAGGAAGGTCACCACCGGGGGTCTTTCGGTCAAGTCCTCAGGCGAGTCCTGGTCCTGGACGTCCTCCGGCTCCGGCCTCTTCTCGTGGCTTTCCTCTCCCGCGTGGTCGTCCTTCTCCCTCTTGTCTATGAGGAGTATCTTCCCGAACTTCTTCGCTATCTTCTTGGCCACAGAGTGGTCAACAACTTGGTTGATGTTGGCCAGGACATTCATCGCCATCAGCGATGTTATCACCTCGTTGGGCTTGCGTCCGATAGCATCGGCAAGGGATTTGACTGTTATGGGGGTCTTCAGATGGACGGTGTCGGCCTCGTCCTCGCTGGTGGGTTTCAGTTCCTTGGAGAGATCGCGGAGATGCTCCTCGACAATGTCCACCAGGCTTTCCTCGACCATGCTTGAGATGTTCTTGACCCCGACTCCCAGCTCCTTCAGGGAGTCTATGGCCGCCGCCGCGGGCAGCTCGAACTTCTTCAGTATGTCCTTGAGCTTGACCCCGCCTTTCTCTATCTTCTTCTTCTTCTTGAAAGCCATTATCTGCGCCTACCCCCGGTTTTTCAGTCCTTGTTCCTGATGTCTTTTATCTTCGCGATGTCCTCTTCGGGCATACCCTCTATCTTGGCGATGTCGGAAAGTTCGGCGGCCCTGAGGCCGTCCACGGTGAGATAGCCGTTGCTGACCAGAAGCCTGGCCGACTCGGGGCTTATGCTCATGGCCTCGGAGAGAGTCTTGACAGCCGTGTCTATCTGTTCCTGGAAGGCGGCCTTTGTCTCCTCCTCGCTCATGATGTTCACCTTCCAATCGAGAAGCTTGGTCGTGAGCCGCACGTTCTGCCCTCTCTTGCCTATTGCGAGGGAAAGCTGCTCCGGCTCGACGGTGATGTTGAGGGAGTGGGTCGCCTCGTCCACGTCTATCTTCTTTATCTGTGCCGGCTGGAACGCCTTCATGGCGAAGGATTTCAGATCGTCGTCGAATTCGACGATGTCTATCTTCTCCCCGTTGAGCTCGGATGTCACATTCTTGACCCTCATGCCCTTCATGCCGACGCATGCGCCGATGGGATCTATGTTCGGGTCCTTGCTTGTGACGGCGATCTTGGTGCGCGACCCGGGCTCGCGGGCCATCTTGCGTATCTGCACTATGCCGTCATGTATCTCGGAGACTTCCCGTTCGAAGAGTTTGGCGACGAATTCCGGCGCCGTCCTTGTGAGTATGAGGCTCGGTCCCGAGCCGGAGGTCTCGACTGATCTGAGCAGGGCCGATATCCTTTCCCCCTGGGAATAGACATCCCCCGGCATCTTGTCGTGCAGGGAGAGGATTCCCTCGGCCTTGCCGAAGTCGACGATGACCGCGCCCGACTCGAATCTGCGGACTGTCCCACCGACTATCTCGCCGATCTTGTCCTCGAACTCCTCCTTGACTATCGCCTTTTCGGCCTTGCGGAGCTGCTGCGTGATGGTCTGCTTCGCGGCTTGGGCGGCTATCCTGCCAAAGTTGCTGGGTGTCACCTCCCATTTGACGCTGTCCCCTATCTTCGCGGACGGAAGTTTCGTCTTCGCCTTCTGAAGCGTTATCTGGTCGTCGTTGGGATTCGCCTCGACCACCTCCAGGATGGCCCATGCCTTGATGTCCCCAGTCTTCAAGTCGAGCTTGACCTCGATGTTTGTGGCGGGGTTGATGCTCTTCTTCGACGCGTTCAGAATGGCTTTTTCGACAGCCTCGGCGAGCTTCTCCTTGCCTATGCCGCGTTCCTGCTCCAGGTATTCGAGTATTGCAAGTAGTTCCTTGTTCATCGCTTCTTTCTCCCCGTTGTTCCCGAGTCGTTAGCACTAAAAGAGAAGAGCGGGCCTAGACCCACTCCGCTCCCGACCAAGCCCTTCCTTTCCAGAATGGAAGGGCAAAGTCAGTAATCTATTCCACCATGCGGCTTTTTCAATATAAAAAGCAAATAAATGCTTGAATAGTCCGCATGGTGCTGTATTTTACGCCGGAAATAAAAAAAAGGATTACGATAATGGCGCATTCCAAATCTGCCGAGAAGAGAGCAAGACAGAATCTGAAGCACAGAGCGGCCAACAAGGCGAGAAACTCCGAGGTCTGGTCCATCGAGAAGAATTTGAGGGACGAGAAGGATGCGGAGAAGAAGAAGAAGATGCTTTCTCTCTATTTCTCCAGGATAGACAAGGCAGTGAAGGCCAACGCACTTTCCAAGGGCAAGGCTTCGAGGAAGAAGTCCAGGCTCGCCAAAGCGGCCAGGACAGCCTGATCCCCGGGCCGGCCCGCAGCGACCGTTGTGCCGCGGCGTGTCCGCCACCACATGCAAGACCTACACGTCCATTCCGAACTGAGCTATTGCGCCGAGAGGGGGCTCGTTCCCGAATTCTACGCCACGAAAATCGCCTCGGATGGCGTTCCGGATTCCGCATGCGTGGCGGACCACTCCATGGCGGTCTATTTTCCAGAGGATGTAGCTTGGAAGTGGGATTTTATATCCGACAGCTCGATATTCGACGCATGGAGGGACTCCGGGAACGAAAGACTTGCGAAGCACATCGCAACACTAAAATCGCTTTCAGGCAGGGGTGTGCTTGCGGGAATTGAAACCGAAATGATGGACGACGGCAGGCTCTGCTTCGATCCGGCCTTCAGGGACAAGCTCGACATCGTCATCGGAAGCGTCCACTTCCTGCCGCCCGTCCCGGCCGGGGACGTAGTGGAACACTGGCTCTCGCACAGCATGAAATTGATCAACGGCGGAATAGACATACTCGGACATCCCTTCCGATGGATAGCCCCCAAAATCGAGATCGGAGAGGACATCGTCAGGATGGTGGTCGGGGAGGCTAAAAGATGCGGAGTGGCCCTCGAGCTCAATTCGCACTACAAGCATCCCCGGGAGGACATCATGATGCTGAGGGCCTGCGCCGAGGCCGGCGCAAAAGTCACAATAGCCTCCGACACCCACCGCAAGGAGGAATTCGGCGACTACTCATACCATATGGGCGTCATGGAAAAGGCCGGCTACAGCTTTCCCGGCGGCGGGCTGGTCAAAACCGCAATACGGCGTTAGATTACCGCTTTCAATTGCAACGAAAACGGGGGAACATCCAATGGCCAGGGGAACTTTGACCCAGAAAATAATATCCGCGCATCTCGTGTCGGGCGGGGAGCGGACAGGCTCCGAGACGGGGATAAGGATAGACCACACGCTGACCCAGGACGCGACAGGCACCATGGCATACCTCGAACTCGAGGCCATGGGCGTGGAACGCGTGAAGACCGAGATCTCCGTGTCATACGTCGACCACAACATGATGCAGAACGGCCCCGAGAACAACAACGACCACCTCTATCTGCAGACCGTAGCCGCGGCAAAGGGCGTATGCTTCTCACGCCCCGGAAACGGAATCTGCCATCAGGTGCATCTGGAGAGGTTCGGGGCGCCAGGCAAGACCCTTCTCGGCTCCGACTCCCACACTCCAACCTGCGGAGGCATCGGCATGCTCGCGATAGGAGCAGGCGGACTCGATGTCGCTCTGGCGATGGCCGGACAGCCATTCAGGCTCGCATATCCCAAGGTCGTAGGAATAAAACTTGAAGGCAGGCTTCCCGAATGGGTCGCCGCCAAGGACGTAATCCTCAAGGTTCTCAGCATCCTCAGCACCAAGGGGAATGTAGGCTCGGTCGTGGAGTATTTTGGAGAAGGGGTGAAATCCCTGAGCGTCCCGGAGAGGGCGACAATCACCAACATGGGTGCCGAACTCGGGGTCACCACGTCCATATTCCCCTCCGACGAAAGGACTCTCGAATTTCTCAAGGCGCAGGGCCGCGAAAAGAGCTACACCGCGCTATCCGCCGATCCGGACGCCGAATACGACCGCGTGGTCCAGATAGACCTTTCATCCCTTGTCCCTCTCGCCGCTTGCCCGTCGAGCCCGGACAACATACGCAGCATAGAAGAGCTTGCCGGCACTCCAGTTTCGCAGGTGGTGATCGGTTCCTGCACAAACAGCTCCTTCGCCGACCTCATGTTAGCGAGGGAGATACTTAAGGGAAAAATGGTTTCGGAAAAGGTATCCCTCGCCATAGCCCCGGGAAGCAGGCAGGTGGTAAGGATGCTCTCGGACTGCGGCGCGCTCGCCGACCTGGTGTCCAGCGGCGCGCGGATACTCGAGTCCTCCTGCGGTCCTTGCATCGGGCAGGGATTCAGTCCCGCCGACGGAACGGTGTCGCTGCGAACGTTCAACAGGAACTTCCCCGGCCGCACGGGAACGAAAAACGACGCAGTCTATATCGTTTCGCCACTTGTCGCCGCAGCTTCGGGGCTTGCCGGCTCCATCACCGATCCGAGGAAGCTCGGAATGAAATTGCCCAAGATCGAAACCCCCGCGAAATTCGCAGTCGACGACAGGATGATAATCCCGCCCGCTCCGGCTGGCACGAAGGTGGAGATAATCCGCAAGCCCACGATAGGGGAGCCACCCGCAAACAGGCCTTTGCCGGAACACATCGACGGAATAATAGTCATAAAAACCGGCGACAAGATCACGACCGACCACATAATGCCCGCAGGAAGCTACCTCAAGTACAGAAGCAACATACCGGCATACTCCAAATATGTCTTCGAGCCCCTGAACGAGAAAGGGAAGGCGACTTTTGCGGAAAGAGCCGCAAGCATCAGGGACTCCGGAAAGCACGCTGTGATTGTAGGCAGGGACAGCTATGGACAGGGCTCATCGCGCGAACATGCAGCAATATGCCCCATGTATCTCGGCGTCAAGGTGGTCATCGCGAACTCCATCGAGAGAATACACTCCGCCAACCTGGTCAACTTCGGAATAATACCCCTGATCTTCGACGATCCATCCGATTACGACGCGGTCGAGGAAAATGCGAAAATCGCAGTCCGCGACATCCGCAGGCAGCTCAAACCGGGGGCAAAAGTAAAGGCAGTCCTATCCACGAAGTCCGGCGAAAAGGAAATAACCCTCTCGCACAAGCTCACCGACGAGGATGTCAAAATCATACTCGCCGGAGGAAGACTGCATTGCTGATAAATATCCGGGGATAGCCGGATATTTATCAGGACCCCATTGCAAAACTCCGCGCGGCCACGGGGAGTTTTGCAATGGGCTCATCAGATTTAAGCCCGAAACTTGCAATTCCAGAAAAAAGGTATTACTTTACTGCCATTAAAATATTATTGGGAGAGCAGGAAATGACTACAATATCTCTGAAAATACCGGACATGGTCAATCAAAAAATTTCTCAGGTTGCTGAAAAACGCGGAATAAACAAGTCGCAGTTGATCCGTCAGGCACTGGAACGGATGCTCGAATCAAAGGATTCCATAAGCTCTTCGTGCCTGGAAGCCGCGTCTGGACTTGCCGGTTCTCTAAATGGCCCGATTGATCTCTCATCCGACAAAAAACACATGAATGGCTTCGGCAAATGAAGGGGCATACGATAGTTGATACCGGGCCGATTGTCGCTCTTTTGAACGGTAGGGACAAGTTCCACGGCTGGACATGTGATATCTTTGATCAATTTTCCGCGCCTCTCCTCACTTGCGAGGCGGTTCTTGCCGAAGCATGCTTCCTGCTACAGGAAATACCAGGAGGACAAGACGCAGTCTTAGAACTCCTCGCGCGAGATGTGATACGGCCCAACTTTCAGATTTCAGAACACAAGAGTTCTGTTCGATCTCTAATGGCCAAATACTCAAGCGTTCCGATTTCATTGGCGGACGCATGTCTTGTGAAAATGACCGAGCTACACGACGATTGCTCCTTGATAACGCTCGACTCAAATTTCACCATATATCGGAGAAATGGAAGGGATGTAATCCCAATTATCATGCCAAAGCCTATATAATGATGAAAGATCTAAAGAAATTACAGTGTGGCGTTATAGTCACCGGAGCTGCGCAAGGCATTGGCAGGGCGATAGCCGAGGCCTTCGTCGCCTGCAGTGCGAGGGTTGTGGTGGCGGACATTGACGCCGAGGCGGGGCTGGAGTGCGAGAAAAAATACGGTGGGAAATCGTTCAAGTTCGTCGAATGCGATGTTCGCAGGGAGGACGATGTGAAGAGCGCCGTGGCCGAGGCCGGGAAATTTCTCGGAGGCATCGATGTCCTCGTGAATAACGCCGGTGGCGGCGGATTTGGCAAACCGCTACAGCAGCTTTCCCTTCAGGAATGGAACAGCGTGATCAATCTCAATCTCGGAGCCTGCTTTCTTTTTTCAAAATACTGCATTCCGCTTTTCACTGAAAAGGCCTCCATCATAAACATTTCTTCCACTCGCGCTTTCCAGTCGGAGAAGAACACGGAGGCCTATTCCGCGGCGAAGGGCGGCATCGTCGCCTTTACCCACGCGCTTGCCGTCAGCCTCGGACCGAGAATACGAGTGAACTGCATCAGCCCGGGTTGGATAAGGACGGACGGCTGGCGCAAGAAATCAGATAAAAAACGAATGCGGTTTTCCGAAGAGGATGATTCACAGCATCCCGTTGGCAGGATCGGGGTTCCGCAGGATGTAGCCCGGACGGTGCTCTTCCTCGCCTCCGAGCGGGCCGGATTCATCACGGGGCAGAACTTCGTGATAGACGGCGGGATGACGAAGAAGATGATCTATGTCTGACAATGTTATTCGCCGAGATGTCTGGAGTTGGCGAGGTGTTCGGAGACATATTCTCGGACGGCGTCCTTCAGGGGAGTAGGCTGCCTGCGGTAGCCTGTCTTCTTCATCTTGCCCATCTCCGCGCATGAGTAATACTGGTATTTGCCGCGGATTTCGCACGGCATTTCGATGTATTCGATGTTCCGCTTCATGCCGAGGGCCGCGAAAATCGCGTCGGCAAGGCTGTTCCATGTCTCGGCCCTGCCGCTGCCGACATTGAATATTCCGCAGATATTTTTTCTTTCCGCGTGGATGCACATCTCGACCGCGTCCTTCACATAGAGGAAGTCCCTTTTCTGTTCTCCATCCTTGAATTCCTTTTTGTGCGACTTGAACAAGTTCAGCTTGCCGGTCTGCCTTATCTGCTCGAAGGCCTTGCACACGACGCTTCTCATCTCTCCCTTGTGCCATTCGTTTGGGCCGAACACGTTGGTGAACTTCAGTCCGGCGGATTTTCCCAGGAGGCCTTTGCGCTTCATCCAGAGGTCGAACGCGTGCTTGGAATATCCGTATATGTTGAGAGGCAGCAGCTTCTCGAGGCCGTCCTCGTCGTCGCTCCATCCTCTCGATCCGTCGCCGTATGTTGCCGCGCTGGAGGCGTAGATGAACTTGATTTTCCTCCTCGCGCAGAAGGAGGCCAGCTCGATGCTGTAGCGGTAGTTGTTGTCCATCAGATAGGAGGCGTCCTTCTCCATCGTTGAGGAGCATGCGCCAAGGTGGAAGACAGTCTGAATTTTTTTTGCCGGCAACCCGTTCTGCGCCACAAGTCTGCGGAATTCGTCCTTCTCGAGGTAGTCTGAGAATTTCAAACCGCGGAGGTTGCGCCATTTCTCCGAATTTCCCAGATGGTCCACGACCAGGATGTCCCCGACCCCGTCTTGGTTCAGCCTCCACACGAGTGCGCTGCCGATGAATCCCGCTCCGCCTGTTACTATGTGCATCGTGAAGTCCCCTTCATCCGCCGAGTTTCTTTCTCAATTCCTCCTGGAATAGGGCGAGGTCGTCTTGCGTCGGCTTGCCGACGGCATTGTGCAAAGTGAATCGTCCGTAATGGTCTATCGCCCAGTCAGCCTTGGCCCCCGAAGCGAATTTGACCTTGCCCGATATTGCCGTTCCCGGCTTGAGGAGCTTGTCCATCTCCACGACCGTCGCGCCCTCGTCCATTATTTCGGCGTTGACGGCGCCGGCATCCTCGTCGTCGAGATGTTCAACCTGCTGTTTTTTCCCGGTTATGGCATCGTCGCTCTTGTCCTGCTGCTTGCTGTTCTTGTCCAGCGAGCTTGCTGCGTCTTCTATTTCCGATACGATGAGCTTCAGGTCGAGGAAGGTGAGTTTCAGCTGATGCTCCGAGGCGAGGCGTGTTTGTATTTCCGAAAGCCCGGCTCCTTCCGCGAGCATGGCGGACACAATCTTCTTGATTTCGGCGTTTTCCATGTTTCGATCTC
>CAZGJP010000002.1:0-4887 GCA_964526605.1 uncultured Lentisphaera sp. | reverse complement strand
CAAAGCAGCGGAAAAAACGATTCTAACTCTAGCACGCCGTGCGCCGAATGCAATTTCATGCGAAAATCCGAAAATTCCGTTTTCGGCCTTGACATTCCGGGTTTAGACAGTAATTTTCCGCCTCTTGGCTGAGTCGATGCTGGCTACGGGAAGATGCACTGCTTCGACGCGACAAACAAACTGGGAGGACAATGAGATGATAGGTTGTTCCATAGGAAGAAATTTCCAGGTTTCGGTGGCCGGTGGATCGTATCAGGAGGGGCTGGCCAGCGTCGTCCAGGGCGTGCCTCCGGGCATGATGATCACGGAGCAGGAGATATACGGGGATCTGCTCATGCGCAAGCCCGGTGCGGACGAGCTTTCGTCGCCGCGCAAGGAGCCCGACCTGCCGATAATCTACACGGGGGTGAACGCCGCCGACACGATCGAGGGGGCTGGAAACGCGTTCCTGACAAATGGCACCCCGATGACGATTCTCATTCCAAATCTCGACAGGCATTTCATACACATAAAGCAATATCAGGATACCAACCGCACTCCTCGTCCGGGGCACGCCTCTTACGCGTCGTTCATGAAATACGGCCCCTGCGACGATGCGATAGGCGCCGGCATATTCTCCGGCAGGTACACCTCCACGATCGTCGCCGCGGGCTATGTCGCCAAGCGCATCCTCGCGAAGCTGGGCGTCAGAGTTTTCGCCTATGTGAAGGAGCTGGCCGGAGTGGAATGCCCTGACGTCCAGCACGAGAAGGCATTTAAAAGCTCCGAGGACTACAAGCGCATGCGCCACGACCACGATCCGTTCTACCAGCAGATATACGTCAAGGGGCGTATCCGCAACGATATGCGCTTCCTCGAAAAGGTTGCGATCTTCGCCGAGATAGAGAAGGAAATTGATTCCATAAGAGACACGCAAAAGCCCATGAAGGCGGACGAGATAAGACGGAAATACGGGGTCCATCACATAGTGAACTGCCCAGACGTCTCGGCGGCCGAGGAGATGGTCAAGGCATGCACCAAGATTTCCGCAGGCGGGGATTCCGCGGGCGGCCTGGTCGAAGTTGTCGCGCTCGGAGCCCCGGCCGGACTGGGAGAGCCGGTATTCGACAAGCTCGATGCGGAACTTGGCAGGATGCTGGGCATAGGCGCCGTGAAGGGGGTCGAGATAGGTGCCGGTTTCAAGGTGAAGGAGATGACCGGATACCAGAGCAACGACCAGATGCATTCGGAGAAGGGTAAGGTGGTTTTCGATTCCAACAACGCGGGCGGGATCACTGGCGGGCTTGCAACCGGACAGGACATAGTTGTCCGGCTCGCCGTGAAAGGCACGCCGACGATAGCCAAACCCCAGCGGACGATAGATAAATACACGCTGGAGAACAAGGATCTTGCGGCGATCACGCGCCGCGATCCGACAATTGTGGCGAGAGTGTGGCCTGTGGCGGAAAATCTGGCCGCGATAATACTTCTCGACCACATGGTCGCACATTTGGGTTATCAAGCGCTGCGCTCGAAAACAGAAAAAGGAGAAGGACGATGATTGGAATGTCGCCGCTTGCCGAATCCCTGAACAAGGACATGATCTGCGCGCCGAACTGCGCCTTCGGATTGCTTTCTGAAAAGGGCAGGGCTGTTTATTTCCCCTTCAAGGGCATTCTCGGGCAGTCTGCCGAGGCGAAGGGCGCGAAAATCAACGCGACCGTTGGCACCGCCTTCGAGGAGGATGGCTCGCCGCTTTCCCTAGAGTGCATCGAGGAGCTCATTAACATCCATTCCGAGTCGCTGTTGTACGCGCCAAGCTTCGGCATCCAGAAGCTGCGCGAAATCTGGAAGGAGCAGATATTCAGGAAGAACCCGTCACTCAAGGGCGCCGGGATAAGCATGCCTGTGGTGACAAGCGCCCTGACGCACGGCCTGAGCCTCTGCGGCTACCTTTTTGCGGACGAAGGGGACGAGATCATCCTGCCCGATCTCAACTGGGACAACTACGACCTCATCTTCAAGAACGGATTTGGCGCGAAGCTGGTCACGTATCAGACCTTCTCCGACGGCGGATACAATGTGGAGGGGCTTGTCCAAGCGGTGGTAAAATCCAAGCCGGGGAAGAAAATAATACTGCTCAACTTTCCGAACAATCCGACGGGATACACTGTGACCGAGGCCGAGGCCTTCGCGATCAGGGATGGCCTCCTGAGGCTGGCGGAATCCGGCGAAAAGATGCTCGTCATCCTCGACGACGCCTACTTCGGGCTGGTCTATGAAAAAGGCGTCTACACGGAATCGTTATTCTCCCTTCTCGCAAATCTACACGAAAATCTGCTCGCCGTGAAACTCGACGGCCCGACCAAGGAGGACTATGTCTGGAGCTTCAGGGTCGGATTCATGACCTTTGGAATCAAAGGCTCGACCGAAGCCGAATTCAAGGCTCTCGAGGCGAAGACGGCCGGAGCGGTCAGAGGAAGCATATCAAACTGTTCGGGACTCGCCCAGACCATGCTCATGAAGGCCTACCAGAACAGCGCATACGAAACACAGAAGACGCAGAAGTTCGGGATACTCAAGAACAGGTACGCCAAGATAAGACAGATACTTCAGGCGCATCCGGAATACTCCCGGAACTTCACTCCCATGCCGTTCAACTCCGGCTATTTCATGTGCGTGAAGCCGATAGGAGCCGACGCCGAGGCGGTCAGGAAGGAGCTTATCGCGAACCACGGCACCGGTGTAATCGTCCTTTCTGGGTTGCTCAGACTCGCGTTCTCGTCGGTCCCGCTCGACAAGCTGGAACGGCTCTTTGCAAACATAAACGAGGCGATAAGCAAGATCAAGGGATGACTGCGTGTCGTTTGCTCCGTCCCGACGAAAGCATCGCCATGAGATTTTCATCAAGGCCTGATGGCCCGACAAACAACAAAAACAAGGAAATGATATGAACAACAAGTATGGGTTGAAGAACAAAAAACTCGCCGCATGGGTAGCTGAGATCGAAGATCTGTGCAAGCCCGACAAGGTCGCCGTGTGCGATGGGTCGAAAGAGGAATACGACTCGCTCTTCAGGGAAATGAGCGGCAGCGGCCTTGCCATCAGGCTCGACGCGGAGAAACGTCCGAATTCCTTTCATTTCCGCTCCGATCCCTCGGACGTGGCCAGAGTCGAGGATCGCACCTACATCGCATCGCGCAGCAAGGACGAGGCCGGACCGACAAACAATTGGATTGACCCGGAACAGCTGAAGAAGAACATGCTCGGGCTCTACAAGGGCTGCATGAAAGGCAGGACGCTCTTTGTGATCCCCTTCAGCATGGGGCCGATAGGATCGCCCATATCGAAGATTGGAATAGAAATTACCGACTCACCATATGTCGTCGTGAACATGCACATAATGACCCGGGTTGGCAGAAAGGTTCTCGACGTCCTTGGCGAAAATGGGGAATTCATCCCGTGCCTGCATTCAGTTGGCAAGCCGCTCGCGGCTGGTGAGAGCGACAACGGCAAATGGCCCTGCGCTCCGATCGAGCAGAAATACATTTCACACTTCCCCGAGGAGAACCTCATCTGGAGCTATGGCTCGGGATACGGCGGGAATGCCCTTCTTGGCAAGAAATGCCTCGCGCTGCGCATAGCGTCCGCCATGGCGAAGAGAGAGGGCTGGATGGCCGAGCACATGCTAATTCTCCGCCTCACAAGCCCGCATGGCAGGAAATACCACATTGCAGCAGCATTCCCCTCCGCCTGCGGGAAGACCAATCTTGCAATGCTCCAACCCACGATTCCCGGATGGAAATGCGAGTGCATAGGTGACGACATCGCCTGGATGAAAATAGGTCCGGATGGTTCGCTCCGCGCAATCAACCCGGAATACGGGTTCTTCGGCGTCGCCCCGGGAACAAGCATGCAGTCCAACCCGATGGCGATGGAATCCATAAAGGCCAACACCATATTCACGAACTGCGTCGTAACCGAAGACAACGATGTGTGGTGGGAGGGAATGGGGACCCCGTGCAAGAGCGGAACGGATTGGAAGGGAAGGAAGTGGACCCCCGAGTCCGGAGAGAAGGGTGCGCACCCGAACGCCAGGTTTACCGCCCCGGGCAGACAGTGTCCCGTCATCTGTCCGGACTGGGAGGATCCGCAGGGAGTTCCAATCGACATCTTTGTCTTTGGAGGCAGGAGGACTTCGGTAGTCCCGCTGGTCACGGAATCATTCGACTGGGACCATGGCGTATATCTTGGAGCGACTGCCGCATCCGAGCCCACGGCTGCGGCTCTCGACGTGAAGTCTGCGATACGAAGGGATCCATTCGCGATGCTTCCGTTCTGCGGATACAACATGGCGGACTACTGGCAGCACTGGTTCAAGATGGGCGACAAGCTAGGAGCCAGGGCCCCGAAGATATTCTACGTGAACTGGTTCAGGAAGAGCACCGACGGCAAATGGCTCTGGCCTGGATTCGGCGACAACGCCCGCGTCCTCAAATGGATGTGCGAAAGGCTCGATGGTGTGGCCAAGGGCAGAAAAACTCCGATAGGAATCCTGCCGGAGAAGAACGAACTCGACCTGTCCGGATTGAAGATATCCGACAGGGAACTCGACGAACTCATGGCCGTTGACACCGCCGCTTGGAAACATGAACTCGACGATGTAGCATCCTTCATGGGACAATTCGGGAATCGTGTCCCTCAGAGGATGAATGTCCAGTTCGAAAACATGAAGAAGCGTCTTTCTCAATGAAGCCCATCTGACGCGACTCGAAAACTCGATACAATCGCAAAGTTCCCCATGACGGCGCCGGTTTTTTGAATCGGCATAGGAGGATTCGGACGATAGCTCTGCATCGCCCTTCATCCTCCAAGTCCGAATCCATCCTAGGATACGCCTTGTCTTGC
>CAZGJP010000001.1:19605-41918 GCA_964526605.1 uncultured Lentisphaera sp. | reverse complement strand
TCAGTGGCAGCCGCGAGCGGTCGCCGGAGAAGAACTCGAGGTCGGCGAGTGCGCCAAGCGCCATGTATGGAGGCGGCTCGTGGGAGCTTGCGGACTCGAGGAGGGCCCTGTAGGAGCTCCATGAGAAGGCATGGAAGTAGGTCATCCCGGCGAGGACGGCGGCATATGCGGAGAATGCCGCCGCAAGACATCTTGCCGCCCTCTTCTCCTTGAAGAAGCGTTCCAGCATGGTCGCGGCGAAGAGGAGCAGGAAGGCGGATGGAATGTATGAATATCTGTCTGCGTAGTCTATTGCCCCGAGGGGGACGATTCCCGAGACGGGTGCGAGCGAGACGAGGAAGCAGAGGACTATCAGTAGATTGTGCGGGTGGAAGCGGCCGCTTCTGTCCTTCCATATCCGGAGGGCTGCGAAAATCGCGATGGCGTAGGAGATCGCGGCCAGCGCGATTCTTCCGGCGGAGGGGATCATTCTCGGGTATATCGGCGAAAGATTGAATGGCAGGAGCGTCTTGAGGACATACCACGGGATGTTGAGGAGAGCGACTGCCGTCCTCCTCGTGAGCGAAAGATGCGCCTGGGGGATGTCCTGGGAGGCTATCGCCAACGGGATGACGACCAGGGCGGCGGCGAAGAAGGGAGCGAGGCGCAGGAACATCCTCCCGCCGGGCCTCGCGCCGCCTCTGACGGACATGAGCAGCATGGCCAATGGCAGGCTCACCGCCATCGCCTTGGAGAGCAATGCGGAAATCGCGAGGACCAGCGAGGCAGTGAAGAGCAAGGCGGCCCTCCTCCCTCCCTCCTGGCCGGAGCGGAGGAAGAGGAGCAGCGACCATAGGTAGAAGGCCGCGCAGAGGACGTCCTTGCGTTCGGACACCCATACGACGGACTCGGCGCGCTGGGGATGGACGGCGAAGACGAGCGAGCAGAGGAAGGCGAGCCGCGGACTGCATCCGGAGAGGATCAGCAGCTGATGCAGGGCGGCCACGGCCAGCAGATGCCAGAGGTGTTTCTGCAGGTGGTATCCGAAAGGGGCCAGCCCCCAGATCGAATGGTCGAGCATGTAGGACATCATGGTGAGCGGGAGGAAGCATCCTTCGCACGGAGTCCTGAACCAGTGGAGGACGTTGTCGAACGTGAATGACAGCCTGCTGATGTTGCCCGACACGTAGACATGGTCGTCCCATCCCTCGAGAAGCGGAAATGAGAGGCTGTGCAGGAATGGAATTGACGAGAGCGCGAGAAGCGCCGCCAGATGGAGGATTTTGTCTCTGCCGTTCAATTTCACCGATGGTCCGGGGGTCATGCCGGGACTTCGAGCTTGTCGAGGATGTCCTTGATCACGCGGCGCTTGTCCGAGCCGGCGAACTGGGCCCTGCTCTCGAGCATTATCCTATGGGAGAGGACCGCCCCGGCGAGGAGCTTCACGTCGTCCGGGACGACGTAGTCGCGTCCTTCCAGGAAGGCCCTTGCCTGGGCGCATCTGCTGAGGGAGAGGAGAGCCCTGGGGCTCAGCCCCAGCTTGACCCTCGAGTCGTCGCGGGTCTGGCGGATCAACCTGGTCATGTATAGTGCGACGGACTTTTCGATTCCGACCCTTCTGACGGAGTCCTGCAGCTCGCATATCTGCCCGCAGGTGATGACCGGGCCGACCTTGTCCAGCGGATCCTCCTCCTTTCGCGAGTAGAGCACCTGCATCTCGTCGTCCTCTCCCGGATATCCGATGCCCACCTGCATCGCGAATCTGTCAAGCTGCGCCTCGGGCAGATGGTATGTGCCTTGGTGCTCGACCGGGTTTTCGGTGGCGATCACGAGGAAGGGGTGCGGGAGCTTGTATGTCTTGCCCTCGACGGAGACCTGGGACTCGTTCATCGCCTCGAGGAGTGCGGACTGCGTCCTTGGCGAGGCGCGGTTTATCTCGTCCGCGAGCAGGACGTTGGCGAAGACGGGTCCCTTCCGGAAGTGGAATTCGCTGTCCTTCGGGTTGTAGACGAGTGTTCCGACGATGTCCGAGGGGAGGAGGTCTGGCGTGAACTGTATCCTGTGGAATATTCCGTCTATGGACAGCGCGAGGGCCTTCGCCATGGTGGTCTTGCCGACGCCCGGGACATCCTCCATCAGTATGTTCCCCCCGCTGAGCAGGGCTGTGAGGACGGTCTCTATCACGTCGTTCTTGCCGAATATCACCTTTGCGAGGCTCTGCCTGAGTCGGTCGAGCTGGTGCTTGGTCTTTTCCGTCATTGTCCAATGCCTCTTCTTTCGATTCGCTTAATATTGCCCGCGCGCAGGGTTTTGGCAAGGGCGGATGCTGTTTTTCGCCGCCGCATGGCTCGGAAAAAAGAGGCAAGGCGATTTGAACTTGCGTCCCGGGAGTATAGATTCAGCGCCCGGAAGGCCATGGAATTTTACCTGACTCCAATCCTATTTTACAAGGAGCGAACAAAGGAAAGAAAGGATTTTTTTCCATTGATATACAGGATACTCCCCGCCGCCGCCATCGCAATCGCGGGTGGGACGATCCTGTTTGCCAATACGAAGCCGAAGCAATCAATATTAATACAATCTTGGGGAAACGCAAAGAATCTTTCTTCTCTCCGTTTCCTCCTTGTAAAAAAAAAGGTATCCTTATGATCAAGAGGATAAATTCTCCGCCGGAGAACCACGTGATGGTCCTCGGGGGACAGGGATGGGTGGGGCTGATAAACCACATGGGCTCCGAGGTGGACATTGTGAACGCCGCGCGGGTGTCCTTCGGGAAGATGAAGGACAGCTTCGACGGGAAGGACTTCGAGCTTCTCAAGTATCTGCTCGACAACAAGCACACCAGCACCATGGAGCACGTCATATTCACCTTCAGCGTCCACTGTCCGCTGTTCGTCCGCTCCCAGTGGCACCGCCACAGGACATGGTCCTACAACGAGATATCGAGGCGCTACACGGAGATAGACATGGAGTTCTACTCGCCGGAGAAACTGAGGAGACAGTCGCTTGACAACCGCCAGGCTTCGGTGGAGTCGCCCGACTTCGACGACAGGCCGCTGCGGGAGATGATAAAGGGGCACAACGCCGCCTCTCTGGCGCTTTACGAGCGGCTGATAGCCTCCGGTGTCTGCCGCGAGCAGGCGCGCGGAGTCCTGCCTCAGAACATGATGGTGACGTTCTGGGGCACGGTTGATCTGGCGAATCTGATACACTTTCTGGATCTTCGCGACAGCGCCCACGCCCAGTCGGAGATAAGGGAATACGCCGTCGGGATAAAGAGGCTGATAGGCCCATTCATCCCGCACGTGATGGAGATACTCGGCTGGCCCGAGCCGTAGAGACGGATGCGGGATGGAGTTCGAATCGCGTGAAAAATGGAGGAAGCCATGGACGACGCGGCAAAACCCAACATCATACTGATACTGATTGACGATCTGGGCGCCAGGGATCTGGCCTGCTTCGGGAGTTCCTTCTACGAGACGCCCAATCTGGACAGGCTCGCCGCGGACGGCATGGTCTTCACCGGCGCCTACGCCTCGTGTCCCGTCTGTTCGCCGACACGCGCGAGCATAATGAGCGGAAAGTATCCTGCGAGGGTCGGGATCACGCAGTTCATCGGCGGAAAGGCGGAGGGAAGGCTCAAGGATGTGCCATATCTGCATTATCTGCCTTTGGAGGAGAGGAGCGTGGCGGCGTCCCTGCGCGAGGGTGGCTACAGCACCTGGCACGTGGGGAAATGGCATCTCGGCGACACGG
Source organism: uncultured Lentisphaera sp. (assembly GCA_964526605.1). Lineage (GTDB taxonomy): Bacteria > Verrucomicrobiota > Lentisphaeria > Victivallales > GWF2-50-93 > DYMC01. The sequence goes on along the minus strand of CAZGJP010000001.1, from coordinate 38,183 downwards.
AATTCCACCCCGACAGGCATGGTTTCGACGTGAACATCGGCGGATGCCACTGGGGCATGCCGAACAAAGGATTCTTCAGTCCATACGGGATTCCGACCATGGAGGACGGTCCCGAGGGCGAGTATCTGACCGACCGTCTCACCGACGAATCAATCGGGCTGATCAGGAAGCGGGGGGACAAGCCCTTCTTCCTCAATCTCTGCCACTACGCGGTGCATGTCCCGATACAGGCGCCGGCTCATCTGGTCGAGAAATACAGGGCCAAGGCCACGAAGCTCGGTCTCGACAAGCTGGATCCCTTTGTCGAGGGTGGAAGCTTCGGATGCATACACAAGTCCGACAAGAGGATATGCCGGCGCACGTTCCAGTCGGATCCGGCCTATGCGGCGATGGTCGAGAATCTCGACTGGAACATAGGCCGGCTCCTGAAGGTTCTGGACGAAGAGGGAATAGCCCGGAACACCTTGGTGTTTTTCACTTCCGACAACGGAGGACTCTCCTCGGCGGAGAGCTCGCCCACCTGCAACGCCCCATTCTCGGAGGGCAAGGGATGGAACTACGAGGGGGGAACGAGGGTCTGCCAGATCGCGAGATGGCCGGAGAGGATCAAGGCGGGGTCGTCATGCGATGTTCCGGTAACCAGCACGGACTTCTATCCGACCTTCCTCGAAGCCGCGGGACTTCCCCGGAGACCGGATCAGCATTGCGACGGACTCAGTCTGATGCCGCTGCTCAAGGGCGGCGGAGCTCTTGATAGAAAAGCGATATTCTGGCATTATCCGCACTACTCGAACCAGGGAGGACGCCCCGCCGCATCGCTGGTGACCGGCGATGGACGCTGGAAGCTGATCGAGAACTTCGAGGATGGAAGGATAGAACTCTACGACCTGCTCCGCGACGTGGGCGAAAAACACGACGTGGCCGGGGAAAACCCGGAGAAGAGATCCGAACTGCTCGATATCCTCAAGACATGGCAGAAGGACGTCGAGGCGAAAATCCCCGAACCCAACCCGGACTACGGGAAGAAGCTCAAGAAACCGGCGGTCCCGGACAACTCCCACATCTGACCATCCCACACGGGGAAGCAAAACGGCCCGGACGGCGGACAAGCCGGCGCCGCCGGGGGGGGCGCGCGGACCGCGCAGGTCGCTACCGTGTGCATGATGGAGCAAGTAGAAAAGCCAACCCCCATATGCGGAGACCGCGCACACTGCCCGGCAGGCCGGCAGGCCGCGCCAGAGGCGGGCAGGCATCTCCGGCATGCTCCGCCGAAATTCCGGAAAAATTCCGCCACGCGTGCTTGACATCCTAAAATATTCATTTATATTGAACACTAGTTTTAAATAAATTCAATATTATTGAACTAAATGGAGATGGACATGAACTTGAAGGAGGAGTTGAAGGGGTTCGCGTACGGGCTGGGAGCCGATCTGGTGGGATTCGGGGATGTGGGGCGTTGCGCAAACGCACCAGTGATGATGAGCCCGCAGGGGATATTCCCCGGGGCGAAGACTGTTGTAGTGATGGGCCTGCACCATCCTGACGCCTGCATAGAGCTTGGCGGGGAGAGGCATCCCCAGGACATAGGCCCCTACTCGGTGCAGTATCTGATGAACTCGCGTCTGGACGAGATGTCCTACAGGATGGCGACCTTCATGGAGGAGAAAGGCTTCGGCGCAATTCCAATCTGTTCGAGCAACATCTGGAGATACAACAAGTACAAGGCGCTGGACGCGGTGTTCGCTCCTGACATAAGCCACATCTACATGCCGGTGGTTGCCGGGCTTGCGGACATGGGCTACAGCGGTCTGGCGCTCACTCCGGAATACGGTGCGAGAAACCGTTTCATCACGGTTGTCACCGATGCGGAGATCGAGCCCGACCCGCTGATCCCGCCCGGGACGGTCTGCGACAAGTGCATGCTCTGCCGCAAGCACTGTCCGAGCCAGGCCCTGTCCAAGGAGATCGACGGCGAGAAGGTCTTGAAGATCGAAAACTATGAATATCGTTTTGCGAACAAGAACTTGTGGCGATGCGCCTGGGGCGAACATTTCGATCTTGATCTCGATCTGGAAATTCCCGAGAAGGTGACGGAGGAGGTGATTGTCGAGAAGGTGAAGGAGCATGGGATCCGCGGAGGGGAGATGGGCCAGTGCCTGAAGTTCTGCGTTCCCAGGAAGATACGCGGCTTCGACCGCTCGTATTCGAAGACGCCGATGCGAAGATACGGCGTGCAATGGGACGAGGACATCGAGTCGAGGAAGACATGCGACGCTCTGGTGGCCGCATGCCATGGGAAGGGCGTTGAACACGTCGTGGTCCATACGGCCGCGTCGCTGGCGGAGAAGGGTTTCGACATAGGTGAGATGCTGCCTGGAGCGCAGACTGCGGTCACGCTCGTATGCAGCAGACCGCTGGAGCCGGGGAACAAGAGGAGGGATTACTGCGACGGTCTCTTCTCCCATGGGATCCAGTATCTGATAGACTCCGCGTGCTACGACCTGGCGAGGAGCATAGAGGAGATTGGATTCCGCGCGCTTGCAGCCAAGGGCTTCTTCTCCTCGCAGTTCAAGGGAAGGCCAAACCCGCATTTCAACCAGCGGCTGGCCGAGTCTATCATGGAAGGATCGGATCGCATCTGGTATGCCAACACGGTCTACACGCGGAAGAAATTCCCGCCGAGAGACTTGAAATTGCGGGAGCGGAAACGCATGGTCCCGGCCGGATTCCGAAAGGGAGCCGACATCGCCGGCGAAATCAGGAGCTTCGCCGCCGGCCTCGGCGCGGACATGGTCGGCGTGGCGTCCACGCGCAGAATAGCGTCGGTCGCGGAACAACTCAGGCCCCATTTCGAGGGCAGGAGATACTTCAGGGCCGTAGACAAGTCGCACAGGTTCAAGGCCTGGGAACCGGAAATAGTCGAGGACAGGATGCATGTCTTCGACGCGGAGGACTATCTGCCAGGGGCGAAGTCGGTGATAGTCTTCGGACTGCGCTACCACGGCAAGGTCCTCGAATTCGCGGCCAAGCCGCCCGCGGAGGCCGTCGGCCCATACGCCTTCCAGACCTACATCACGCGCTGGCATGGCACTCTTCTGGCCTCGAAGATCGCGATGAGGCTGAACGAGATGGGGCATAGGGCGGCTATCACGGCGGACCTCATGGGCCTGGGCTCCGCCATAGCGAGTCCGCGCGACTTCATCGAGGACCTCTTCTCCAACCGATTCGCGGCGGTGGCCGCCGGACTCGGCACCCTCGCGAAGTCGGGCAGAGTCCTGACTCCCGAGTTCGGCACCAGACAGCGCTTCATGGCGGTGGTGACCGATGCCGAGCTGGGGGAGGATGCCATTTCGGATTCGATCCCGGAACTCTGCGGGAACTGCGATCTTTGCGTCGGAGCCTGTCCGACTGCCGCAATCTCATCCAGGGAAATCGGCTTCGCCTGCGATGGAGTTGAATTCAGGTTCAGGGAGATTGACAGGAATCTCTGCGATTGGAGCAAGCGATACGCGTTGTCGGGAGAGAGCGGGTTCAAGTATCTGGGCTCGAAGTTGGACGAGAGCCCCGAAGGAAAGGTCACTGCGGCCAAACTCTCGGCCGCGCTGAAAAAGCACGACCCTATAAAGAAATACAGGCCGGTCGCCTGCGAGCCATGCATGACCGCATGCCCGTATTCGCATTAGCCGCGTCCTCGGTGATCGGGATTGCGGTTGCAATCCGGGAATCTGCGCGGCCGCCCCGCCACGTCCCGGAAGGATCTCCACATCCGGCGGGCGGGCGCATAGGCAGCGGGGGGCAATTTGACATGCGGAAGCCGATGGCTATCTTATCCGGCGCCAATTCGAATCGTCTCCAGAGGCTTGCGGCCATTTTCCGCGAGGTGGGAATCGTGCAGAAAAAAGAGAAGAATGAAGTCTCGGTGAAATCCGTGAAGAAGGCGCTTGACGCGCTGGACTTCATCTTGAGCGAATCCTTGGGCAGGGATGGAGTGGCCCTTGGCGAGGTGGCTGCAAGGCTTGGCATAAGGAACACCACTGCGCACAACATCCTCAAGACCATGGAGACTTGCGGATACATCGCCCGTACGGGGAAACTATATTCTCTCGGTCCGAAGTGCTCGCAGTTCGCCAGAAACCCGTCATTGCGCACTGGACTTCTCGATGCGGCCAGCCCCATCCTGCTCGACTTGGCGAAAAGGACGGGCGAGTCATTCGTGCTCACCACATTGATCAACGGCGAGAGACAGGTGCTGTTGAGGGTCAAGGGCGGCGGAGTCGTTTCGGTGGAGCCTGAAAAGGCCGACGGCGCCTCGGTCGCCTGGAATCTGGTGACGACACATGCCATGCTCGCCTTTGCTCCCGGGAACGAACTTGAGTTCTTCATCCGCAAGCACAGTCCGCGGCTTTCATCTTCAGGGAAGAAGATCTTCGCGGAGCTGCTCCGGAACCTGGGGAAAATCCGCAGGGATGGATTTGCCGAGGGCCGGAATCCGGAACTCGCCTCCCTGGCAGTTCCCATACTCGACCCGAAATCATTCCTCCTCGGCGCGGTCGGAGCATATGCCCCGTCGTTCAGGTTCGACAAGGAGAAAAGACGCAAGCTCCTCCTCGAGCTATCCAGGGCCGCACGGAAGATATCCGGAACATTGAAAACATAGGAGAGCCCATATCCTTTCATTCTTGAAAAAATTCTTCTCCCCTTCGAAGGCGGGAGACGACTTCGTCGAATACCGGATACGCTGCGGAAAATGCGGCCAGATACTTTCCGTGAAGGTCTTTCCCGGCCGGGACTTGAACCCGAGCTACGACGACGAGGGGCCGGCTTACACACTGCGAAAGGAGGTCATGGACTCCAAATGTTTCCGGATGATGACGCTGTCGGCAAGTTACAACTCCTCCCGGCGCGAAATCCAGAAGGAAGTCTCCGGAGGGGAATTCGTGGAGGATTAAGTGCTGATCTGGCAAAGGATCTTTGCCATATCAACGCTTATAGCATTGAAGACAGCAGTTTCGCCCGTTGGTAGTGTGGGTTGGACATTCCGCCTTCCAGCTGGATCGGGTCGACCAGGTCCACGCAGGCCTTGGCGAGGGCGTTCTTGCCGAGTTCCAGATAAATCCTCGCAGCCGAGCAGTTCGCGTCGGCCCGGTATTCCGCGGGGTAGTTGCCCGTGCGGCCGACCGTGGCGTATTTCTCCGCCGCCTCATCCTTCTTTCCGCTCTGTTCCAATGCGCAGGCATGGTTGAGGGCGGCCTGTGCCATCACGTCCTTGTATCGGGCCTTCTGGGAGAGCGGGGCGAAGATCTCCATCGCCTTCTGGCTGTTCCCGCTCTCGAAGTATAGCGTTCCCAGCCTGAGCCTGGCGTAGTCCGCGCTGGAATGTCCCGGATATTTCTTCAACGCAAGCTCCATCTCCTCGATGGTCTTCGCCGAGCTTAGCGCTCCCGCCGCGGCAGCATCGCTCTCCGAGAGCCACTGCTTCACCTGCAATCCGACTCCGATGAGAATCACCACGATTATTCCGAAAACGATGATGTTCTTCCAATGGTTGGTGAAGAAATTCTCGAATACGGTGAGTTCATCGTAGGTCGTCTCAAGCACGTCGTTGTCCTTGTCTTCCGCCATTTGCAGGGGTCTCCGTGGTTTGTTTTGTCGTTTCAGGCTGTATTTTACCATCCTTTCGAATTAAATCAACAGAGCGGCGATTTTTTCCAAATGGGAACACATGGACATTACGACGTGGTCGTCGTCGGCGGAGGACATGCCGGCTGCGAGGCCGCGCATGCCGCGGCCAGGCTCGGAGCCAAGACCCTCCTGCTGACGATGAACATGGACCACATCGCGCAGATGAGCTGCAACCCGGCGGTCGGCGGAATAGCCAAGGGACAGGTGGCGCGCGAGATAGACGCCCTCGGCGGACTGCAGGGAAGGGTCGCCGATGCGGCCGCGATACAGTTCCGCATGCTCAACAAGAAGAAGGGGCCGGCCGTCTGGAGCCCGCGGGCCCAGTGCGACAAGGTATGCTATCAGAGGGCGATGAAGCGGGAGCTCGAGACATGCCCCGACCTCGACATCAGGCAGGGGGAGATGACTTCGTTCATTATGGGCAAGGATGGAATAACTGGACTGAAGAACCAGTTCGACGAGAGGATACTCTGCAGGGCGATCGTGCTATGCCCCGGGACTTTCATGACGGGCAGACTGCACTACGGCCTTGCGAATTTCGCAGGTGGAAGGGCCGGCGATTCCGCATCGGACCTGCTGCCGTCGGCGATTTCCGGACAACTCGGGCTGAAGCTGGGAAGGCTCAAGACGGGGACTCCTCCCAGGATACTCGCCAAGACAATTGATTTCGCCGGGCTGGAAAGGCAGGAGGCGGAGGAAGTCGAAGGATTGTTCAGCTTCTTCGGACACGGCGATGTCCGCCCGAGGGCGCTCAGGAAGGACATGCCTTGCTACACGACGCGGAGCAGCGCCGAGACGGCGGAGATAATACGCAGGAACATATCCAAGTCACCGCTCTATTCGGGTAAGATAAAGGGCACCGGCACCAGATACTGTCCCTCCTTCGAGGACAAGGTGATGAAATTCCCGCACCACGGGACGCACAACATCTTCCTCGAGCCGGAAGGGGAATTCACCGAGGAATACTATCTCAACGGAATATCAACCAGCTTCCCGGTCGAGAACCAGATCGAGATGATGCACAGCCTGCCAGGACTCGAAAAGGCGGTGATATCCAGATTCGCATACGCCATCGAATACGATTTCGTCCTGCCGGAACAGACGAGGCGCAGCCTCCAGACGAAGAGATGGGACAATCTATTCCTGGCCGGGCAGATCAACGGCACGAGCGGATACGAGGAGGCCGGTGGACAGGGACTCGTCGCAGGCATGAACGCGGCGAAATTCGCAAAAGGCCTCGATCCGGTCGAGCTTCCGCGCGACGGTTCCTACATCGGGGTCATGATAGACGATCTGGCGACCAAGGACATCGTCGAGCCCTACCGCCTATTCACCAGCAGGGCCGAATACAGGCTCAGCATCAGGCAGGACAACGCAGACCTGCGCCTTTGCAGATTCGCCTTCGGGAACGGGCTTCTCCCATCGGCGAAATTCGCGGAATTCGAGAAATACGAGAGAAAGTTGAACGAGACCTTCGCGAATTTCGCGGGGAATGGCAGGGATGGGAGGAGAAAGCGCGAGATCCTTCTGGGCTGCAAGGGCGAGGCCGGAAGAATTCCAAAGGACTTCGCCAGGGACGAGCTTGGGCTCGGCGACGATCCGTCTTCGAGGAGAATTCTGGAGCAGATCGCGGTCAATATCCATTACGAGGGATACATCCGGATCGAGCGCAGGGAGGTCGAGAGGATCAGAAGGCACGAGCAGACCAAAATCCCACGAGACTTCGACTACTCCATGATAAAAGGACTCGGCAACGAGGCGAGAGGAAAACTTGAGAAAATCCGCCCTACCACGATCGCACAGGCCACCCGCATAGACGGCGTGTCGCAGTCCGACATCGCCCTCATACACATATTCCTGAGAAAACACTGAACGGCCCGGGCTGCCGCCCCAGGATTTGAGAGAGGCCAGGTTGAAAGTTGAAAAGCACATCAAGGATACTTATCTCAAGCACGTCCAGGCACCGCTTGGAGTCAATCCCTCCCTGAAATGCTGGATGGAGCTCAACTGATGCATCTGCCTGTCAACATCGCCGCCATTTCGAATGGAAGACTTGTCGAAGGCAGAGGGACAGGTATCCCAAAAATCATGAGGGCAATTCGTAAGAATAAATCGCCACGACCGACCTTCGAGACAGACGACGACCGCACTTATTTCGTTGCTGGAGGAATCGAAAAAGTGAAAGCCGATCTGGAAAGACTCCGTGCGATAAAGACACTTCCCCAGCTCATCGCCTATCTCCGCGACGAGCTTGACTGGCCGATCGGGCAAGACTCCACCTCCGAAGACATCTCCTACTGCCTATGTATAAGTCATTACCGCAATTTTTCACCCGGGTGGAATTTTTGAGAATGCCATATGGGCCTGGATTTTGCCTTTCTTTGCTCCGTTTCCTCTCCGTAAAAAACAAATGTGGAAAGACGGACGGCGGGCTTGCCCGCCATACGCAAGTGCCGGCGGGCTGCAGGCGCTCCCTCCCGAAAAATCGTTGGCTTGAATTGTGGCAGCCAAAAGGTATATTAGGTCAAATTGACCAGAACAGACACAAGACAAGGTGAAAAATGATATCAGTGAGCACATATGAGGCGAAGACCAAGCTGTCCGAACTTCTCCGCCTGGTGAAGGAGAAGGACGAGGTCGTCCGCATCTGCAAGCACGGCAGGGTCATGGCTGAGCTGGTGTCTCCTCGCAGAATGAGATCCAGGAACAAGCCCTTCAAAAGGCACCCCCGGATCATGGGTGTAAAAATCAACTGTGATCTGACCTGTCCCGCGCTGGACGAGACGGAACTTCCTGACTACATGAGATGACCGTGCTTATTTTGGACACATGCGCGCTGATATGGCTCGTTGATGATATCGGGTCCATCGGTGAAGATGCGAAGCGCGCCATCGGGCAGAACCCTGACGATCTTCATGTCTCGGCAATTTCCGCACTTGAAATCGCCTTGCTTGCCGCCAAAGGGCGTATCACCCTGCCTGAGGAGTCTTCCAAATGGTATTCCGACGCTCTTAGGCTTCACGGCATCTCTGAAATTCCGATCACAGGAGAAATAGCATCCCTCTCTGGAAAATTGCCGCCAGTTCACAAGGACCCATGCGACAGAATCATCATCGCCACAGCTGTCATCAAAAGGATGAGTGTCGTTACTGCAGACAAGGTCTTCATGAAATACAAGGGCATGGATGTGATATGGTGAACACGCTGACGACATTCCAAATCTGAATCCATGCATGCGGATTTTCCCCACAAGTAGGAAACGGAGCAGAGAAAGGAAGCCCGGTCTGACCGCTTGCGCATATTTTCCTGATTTTCCTGTCTTCCCGGATTGTCTTCAAGACTTTTTTGTGTATATTCAGACAATTTTGTCTTTTGAACCCCGTTTTTTTTCGGCGGGGCAAGCAATAAAAAAAAGGTTCAAGACATGCCAAAGAGATCAGACATCCACAAGGTTCTCATCATCGGCTCGGGTCCCATCGTGATAGGACAGGCCTGCGAATTCGACTATTCCGGGACGCAGGCGTGCAAGGCTTTGCGTTCGCTCGGATACAAGATAGTGCTTGTGAACTCGAATCCGGCGACGATAATGACCGACCCTGGGATGGCCGATGCGACCTACATAGAGCCGTTGAACGCCGAGAGGCTCGAGCAGATAATCGCGAAGGAGCGTCCCGACGCGCTTCTTCCCAATCTCGGTGGCCAGACCGGTCTCAATCTCTCGTCCGAGCTGAACAAGGCCGGGATACTCGAGAAATACGGGGTGAAGATAATTGGCGTGCAGGCCGACGCGATCGAACGCGGCGAGGACAGGCTTGTCTTCAAGGAGACCATGAAGAAGCTAGGCATAGACATGCCCAGGAGCGAACTGGCCTACAGCGTGGAAGATGCCGAGAAGATAGCGTCCGATCTCGGATACCCGGTTGTGATCCGTCCCGCATACACCATGGGCGGAACCGGCGGCGGGCTCGCATACAACGTCGAGGAGCTGCGCGTGATCGTGTCCCGTGGCATATCCGCCAGTCTCATCGGACAAGTCCTGATCGAAGAGTCAGTGCTTGGCTGGGAGGAGCTAGAGCTCGAGTTGGTCCGCGACAGCAAGAACCAGATGATAACGGTCTGCTTCATCGAGAACATAGACGCGATGGGGATACATACAGGGGACTCCTTCTGCTCCGCCCCGATGCTGACGATCAGCGAGAAGCTCCAGAGGAAGCTGCAGGAATGGTCATACAGGATTGTCGAGGCGATACAGGTCATCGGCGGGACGAACGTCCAGTTCGCGCACGATCCGAAGACCGACAGGGTGGTGATAATAGAGATCAATCCGAGGACATCGCGATCGTCGGCGCTGGCGTCCAAGGCGACGGGATTTCCGATCGCCCGCGTCTCGACGCTTCTGGCGGCGGGGCTTGCGCTTGACGACATTCCCTACTGGCGCGACGGGACTCTGGAGAAATACACTCCTTCCGGGGACTATGTCGTGATCAAGTTCGCCCGCTGGGCTTTTGAGAAGTTCAAAGGCTCGATAGACAAGCTCGGGACGCAGATGCGCGCCGTGGGCGAGGTGATGAGCATAGGCAAGAACTACAAGGAGGCCTTGCAGAAGGCGATCAGGTCGCTGGAGATCGGCAGGCATGGTCTGGGATTCGCGAAGAATTTCAACTCGCTTCCGCTTGGAGATTTGATGGCGATGCTCGCGGAGCCGACAAGCGAAAGGCAGTTCATACTCTACGAGGCCATGAGGAAGGGCGCCTCGCTCGACGAGCTCGAGCGGGTCACGCACATCAAGAAATGGTTCCTCCAGCAGATGAAGGAACTCGTGGATCTCGAGGAGAGGATCATCCAGTTCAAGGGGAAAAAACTGCCGGACGAGCTTCTCGTGCAGGCCAAGAAGGATGGATTCTCGGACAAATATCTCTCCAAGATACTTTCAATCCCGGAGAAGGAGATAAGGGATAGCAGGAAGAGGCTGGGGGCCGTCCAGGCATGGCATCCGGTGCAGGTGAGCGGAGTCGAGAACGCGGCATACTACTATTCCACATACAATGCACCGGACGCGTCCGCGGCCGACCCGAAGCCGAAGGTGATGATACTCGGCGGAGGTCCCAACAGGATAGGACAGGGCATAGAGTTCGACTACTGCTGCTGCCATGCGGCATTCGCGCTGAGGAAGATGGGCTATGGCACGACGATGGTGAACTGCAATCCGGAGACGGTGTCCACCGACTACGACACGTCGGACAAGCTCTACTTCGAGCCTCTGACCGTGGAGGATGTCCTTTCGATATACGAGAAGGAGAAGCCTATGGGCGCGATAGTCCAGTTTGGCGGACAGACGCCGCTGAACATCGCGGCCGAGCTCGAGGCGGCCGGAGTGAAGATACTTGGCACGAGCGTGGAGACGATAGCTCTTGCCGAGGACCGCGATCTTTTCAGGAAGATGATGGACAAGCTCGGCATACCGATGCCCGAATCGGGGATGGCCTCCGATTTCTCCGAGGCGAAGGAGATAGCCGGGAGGATAGGATACCCGGTCATGGTGAGGCCCTCGTTCGTGCTGGGAGGCCGCGGCATGGAGGTGGTCTACGACGAGGAGGCTCTGCGCTCATACGTTGCTGCCGCGGCCGATGTGTCGCCCGACAGGCCCATACTGATAGACCGCTTTCTCCAGAACGCTCTCGAGGTCGAGACGGATGCTATCTCCGACGGAGCGGACGTCTTCATCCCGGCGATAATGGAGCACATCGAGTTTGCCGGAGTGCATTCTGGCGATTCGGCCTGCGTGATTCCTCCGGTTTCGATTCCGGACAAGCACAGGAAGACAATCGAGGATTATTCGCGGAAGATCGCCGCCGAACTGGGCGTGAAGGGGCTCATGAACATCCAATACGCTATCGAGAACGACAAGGTCTATGTTCTCGAGGCGAATCCGCGGGCGTCGAGGACGGTCCCGCTCGTCTCGAAGGTCTGCGGGATACAGATGGCTGACGCGGCAACCCGGATCATGATGGGCGCAAAGCTGAAGGATCTCGGGCTGAAGCGCAAGAAGTTCTCCCACTTCGGCGTCAAGGAGTCGGTATTCCCCTTCAATATGTATCCCGAAGTGGATCCCGTTCTCGGGCCGGAGATGCGCTCCACTGGCGAGGTCCTCGGCATGGCCGACTCGTTCCCGATGGCGTATTTCAAGGCCGAGGAGGCGGCGAAACCGGCACTCCCGACGGAAGGCACTGTTCTCATAAGCACGCAGGAGAAGACTGGCCTTCTCGAACAGATGGGCAAGGAGTTCGGCAAGCTCGGATTCAAGATACTCGCCACGGAGGGGACGCATAAGTTCCTGTCCTCCAAGGGGATCGAATGCGAGCTTATACTCAAGCTGCACGAGGGCAGGCCAAACATAAACGATGCGATCGCGAACAAGCGCATAAACCTCGTGGTCAACACCCCCGTCGGAAAGAAGGGCTACAGCGACGACTCCTACATAAGGAAGGCGTCGATAAAGCACAAGGTCCCATACATCACGACGCTACCCGCCGCTCTCGCCGCCGCCAAGGGCATCGCGGCATACAGGAAGGGCAAGGCCGGGGTGATGTCGCTCCAGGACTACCACGGAAAATTCGAGGAGTGAAGCTGGATTCAGCCTTCAGGCGGAATGGCCGGCTGCGAAATTCTGCGCGGTCGCGTCGTGTTTCGCAATCGCTTCGCCTTGAAAATCCCCGTCCGGGATGTATATAATCCGCCTTTCAACGCGAGGAGACCATGAAGATATCGTTCCACGGGATTGACGTGCCTGAGGGCAAGGTGAAATACAACGACCCCATCCTTCTCGACCTGGAGAAGAAGTTCGACCCGAAGAAGTTCACCCCATATTTCGCGGAATTCACGAAAGACTCCTTTGAAAAGGCCGACGCTATCGCGATTTTCGCAGGGGAGATGCTCGACCTGCTCATACAGGACATAGAGAAGCTGGAGACGCGTCTGGAGCGGAGCGAGAGCCCGGCGGAGAAGGCGCTGATCGGGCGCTGCCAGCAATTCCTCGAGGAGGAGAAGCCCCTCTGCGACATGACTCTCACGGAGGAGGAGCGAAAGATATTGGACATGATAATGCCGCTGAGCTGGAAGCCCACGCTGGCGGTCCAGGAGAAGTCAGCCGACGTGAACAAGCTGGTCAGGGATGTCCTCGACAAGGCGGGAGTCAGCTTCTTCTACACGGCGGGCAAGCAGGAGGTGCGCTCCTGGATGATAAGGAAAGGATCCGACATCGTCACCTGCGCCGGCAAGATACACAGCGACTTGGCTAAGGGCTTCATCAAGGCGGACATCGTGAACTACGCCGACTTCAAGGACATGCACAATCTCCAGGAGGCCCGCTCCAAGGGCGTCGTCAAGCTGGTGGACCGCGACTACATAATCCAGGAAGGCGACATCATAGAGATCAGATTCAACGTCTGAACGAAAATCCCGGTACGTATTCAGTAAACTACGTTCGTTTACTGAATCCGTACATGTAGAGATTCGCTGAACCACGTAGTTCAGTGAATATTTACCTTCCATTGCTGTCCGCTCTCATTTCGGCGGCCTGAAGGCGCCGTATGCACCAAACACAAAGAAGCAGAAGACGAAGACTCCGGCGGAGAACAGCAGAGGCGAGCCGCCCTGCTCCTTGGTCTTCGCCGTCGCCATCAGGAGGGGGACGCATATGCATATCGTTGATATTATTCCTCCTGCCAAGCCGAAGATCGCCCCCTTCTTCCAGTCGGGATAGTCGCCGCAGCCCAGATTGTAGCCTTCCATCCGGATTTCGGAGTCGCTCCAGAGAGAGGGGTCCATGGATGGGCCGCCGGACTTTCCCTCTCCGGAATCAAGTTGTTCACGCGGGTTTTTCTGGATATTCATTTTTGCGAAAAATCGGCGTAAAAATGGAGGCTTGCCCGCCTCTGGAGGGGACGCGGTTTTGCCTACGGCAAGCGTCGCTTCGCTCGGCAGGCCGCGTCCGGAGTTTTGCAATTGGCTCACTATATGTTCGAACGGCCTCCATGTCAAGCGCGCCATCGGGTGAACCTAAATCCCCGGGGATTTAACTTGATACCATATCTTGTTTTGCAAGGAGCCAACAATGTCAATGCAAATCGCCTGGAAGCGCGTGGAAGCGTAAAAAATCTTTCTTCCCTCCGTTTCCTTCTTGTAAAAAATAAAAAAAAGGTATCACTATATTTTCCACGCCCCAAGAACTTTCACTGGCAGACTTGTCGCTGTCTGAAGGTATTGTATAGTATCCTCCACGCAAAATAGTCCTTTCCATCCGAGAACGAGCCATGAAAGAAAATGAAGATCCATCAGGATTCATAATCCGCATAGTGGGGCTCTTCCTGACCGGGCCGCTCTCGCCGCTCTTCGTCCTGTCCGCACTTCTGCTTGGCATGATGGCGGTTCTCATGACCCCGCGCGAGGAGGAACCCCAGATCGTAGTGCCAATGGTGGACATCGCGGTGGATTTCCCGGGGCACTCCCCGGAGGAGGTCGAACAGCTCGTCACTACCCCCCTCGAGAGGCTTCTCTGGCAGGTGGATGGCGTCGAGCACGTGTATTCCACCAGTTCGCGCGACAGGGCGATGGTGATTGTCAGGTTCCATGTCGGCGAGAACTACACGGAGTCCATGGGAAAGATCAGGGACAAGATGGACGAGAATATGGCGCTGGTGCATCCGGATGTGGCCGGATGGCGGATGAATTCCGTCGAGATAGACGACGTGCCGATGCTGGCCATCGCGCTGTTCTCCCCGGATCGCGACCTATTCGAACTCAGACGGCTCGCGGAGGAGATGAAGTCGCGCCTAGACTCCTTGCCGAACCTCTTCCAGACGGACATCATAGGCGGGCACCCCCGCGAAATACTTGTGGAGCCAGACACAGACAGGATGGCCGCGCGCGGGGTCTCGACCGGCGGAATAGTATCGGCGCTGGCCCGTAGCAACAAGGCGGGAAGCTGCGGATTCACCCTTCTCGACGGACGGAACATGAGGCTGCTGACAGCCCGCCCGCTCGAGACTCTGGACGATGTCAGGAAGACCGTCGTCGCATCCGGCGTGGAGGGCGGAATCGTCCGGGTCGAGGATGTCGCCAATGTCTCAGACCGCCCGCGGGAGCACGAGAACTACACTGAAATAGGTTTCGGGCCGGCGACGGAGCTCGGCTCCAGCCTGAAGGACGGCAGCTTCCCGTGCGTCACATTGACCTTCAGCAAGAAGAAGGGGGTCAATTCGGTGAAGCTCGCCAAGGAGATAATCATGGCCGCGGAGGGGCTCGGAAAGGAACTGCTTCCCGGCGACGTGCGCATGCTGGTCACGCGCAACTACGGAGAGACGGCGGATGCGAAGGTGAACGATCTGCTCTCGAGCCTGGCGTTCGCCATGGTAACGGTCGTGGGCCTCATCGCCTTCACGATGGGCTGGCGCGAGGGGCTTATCGTCGGCCTCGCCGTGCCGGTCAGCTTCGCATTGTCGCTCTTCACCAACTACGTTTTCGGCTACAGCATAAACAGGGTCACGCTTTTCGCGCTCATCCTGAGCCTGGGGATGGTCGTTGACGATCCGATCACCAACGTGGACAACATCCAACGCCATATCAGGATGGGCGTGCTGGATCCGCTGAACGCCACTTTGAGGGCGGTCCAGGAGGTCCTGCCGCCGGTGATACTCTCCACGATCGCGATAATCATCTCCTTCACCCCGATGTTCTTCATCACCGGGATGATGGGGCCCTACATGGGGCCGATGGCGATCAACGTGCCCCTCACCGTTTCGTTCTCCACCCTCTGCGCGCTGACCTTCGTCCCATTCCTTTCCCTGCTGCTGCTGAAGAAGATGGGCAGTTCCGCCGGGCCGGGCGGAATATCCGCCGAGGACGCGACACCAGCATGGATCAAACGAATCTACTCGGCGGCGATCTCGCCCTTCTTCAACAGGCGGAACGCCTTCCTGCTCCTTTCCGGAACGCTCCTCGCAACTCTTCTCTGCTCCCTGCTCATGCTGAAGGTCCCGCTCAAGATGCTTCCCTTCGACAACAAGAACGAGCTCCAAGTGGTCCTTGACATGCCGGAAGGGACCACGCTCGAGAAAACCGTCGCGGCGGCGAAGGATGTCGCCAGGAAGATCGCCTCCTACAATGAGGTGAAGGACTACGAGATATACGCCGGGACCAATTCCCCGATAGACTTCAACGGCCTGGTCCGGCACTACTACATGAGGAGGTCGCCGCAGCATGCCGAGATAAGGATGAATCTTGCGGACAAATCCCTGCGCAAACAGCAGAGCCACGCGATGGC
Source organism: uncultured Lentisphaera sp. (assembly GCA_964526605.1). Taxonomy (GTDB): domain Bacteria; phylum Verrucomicrobiota; class Lentisphaeria; order Victivallales; family GWF2-50-93; genus DYMC01. The sequence goes on along the minus strand of CAZGJP010000001.1, from coordinate 22,180 downwards.
GCTCAGAATCAGGGACGAGCTCTCGGGGATAGCCGGGAGGCATGGAGGGCTTCTGAGCATCGTCGAGGTTCCGCCCGGCCCTCCGGTCCTCTCCACGCTCACCGTGGAGATACGTGGGGGGGCCATGCAAAGCTACAGCGACATCATCAGGGGAGCCGAGGAGATGATGGGCATGCTGGAAAAGACCGATCCAATGCATATCAGGCAGATTGACTCCTACTCCGAATCCCCCCACGACAGGATAGTTTTCACCGTGGACCGCGACAAGGCGGCGGCGCATGGATTGGGCGTCGGGATGATAAGCCGCGAACTCGCCTCGTGCCTGGACGGCGACTCATCCGCTGGTTCGCTTCACCACGGCGCGGAGCGGAACCCGCTCATGATCAGACTGCGTCTTCCATTTGCGGACAGGACATCGCTTGAGGGGCTCCACAGGATCAGGATGAAATCCTCCTCCGGCGAACTCGTCCAGCTCTCCGAACTCGGCAGATTCGGATTCGAGAAGGAGGAACAGCCGATATACCACAAGAACCTCGAGAGGGTCGGCTACGTCACCGCAGAGGCCGTCGGACGCCCCCCGGGCGAGATCATAATGCAGATACTCTGGAATTCCTGGAGCGAGTTCCCGAGCCGGCTCGTCGAGGCGGCGCTGAGCGGCAAATGGCGACAGACGCTCTCCAACGGCACAGTCGCGGAGTGGAATGGCGAAGGGGAATGGGAGGTCACCACCAGGGTCTTCCGCGATCTCGGCCTGGCCTTCGCCGCCGCGCTCGTCGGCATATTCATACTTCTCGTGGCCCAGACAAAGAACATCGTCATGCCGATGGTGATAATGACATCCATACCTCTGACCATAATCGGCGTCGCCCCGGGCTTCTATCTCCTGAACCTGCTTTCCGGCAGGACCGTCGGGGGATATTCCGACCCGGTCTTCTTCACCGCCACGGGCATGATAGGCATGATAGCCCTCGGCGGAATCGTGATAAGGAACAGCATTGTGCTCATCGAGTTCATCGAGGACGCCCTGAAGAATGGAAAATCCATGAAGGACGCCGTCCTAGGGAGCGGCGCGGTCAGATTCCGCCCCATAATGCTCACCGCCGTCACAACCATGCTCGGATCCTGGCCGATCACCCTCGACCCGATATTCTCGGGACTGGCCTGGGCGCTGATATTCGGACTCCTCGCAAGCACTTTCTTCACCATGCTCGTCGTCCCGGTCGTCTACATGCTGATATATTCGCCCGGATCGCCGCCAGAAAAACTATAATCCAATGGAGATTTGAAAAATGAACACCGAAAGAGGAAAGACCTTGAAGGCCATCCTGTATCCGGCCGCCGGACTTCTCATCGTCGCGCTAAGCCTCCATTTCGCCGGCGTCCTGCCCTCCGCCCGCAGGATATCGCCCGGGTCGGGACAAGGCCACCTCGCGAAAATCGCAGGGGAGGAGCTTGTCGTCGCGGAGGAGGAAATCCCGCTGATATACAGCACAATGGGAAGCGTCCGAAGCAGGGACGAGATCGAGATATCCTCCCGAATCACCGCGAAAATCGCGGCGATCCCGGTGCGCGAGGGCGATCCCGTCAGGAAGGGCGACATCATAATCTCCCTCGACGACTCCGATCTCAAGGCCTCCCTCGCAAAGGCGGACGAAAGATTCAAGGAGGCCCAGGCGGCTCTCACCCTGGCGGAGAAGGAGCTCGCCCGGACCAAATCCCTCTTCGAGAAAGATGCCGCGTCGAGGAAGGCCCTGGACCAGGCCGAGAGCGGCCACCGCGCGGCGCTCGCCGCCCTCTCCGCCTCGAAGGAGGCCATAAACGAGGCGCAGGCGGCCCTGTCATACGCATCAATCGCAAGCCCCATAGACGGGATAGTCTCCAAGAGACATCTCGACCCGGGCGACCTGGCCGTGCCAGGAGCAAGGATGCTTCAGGTCTTCGACAACAGCCGCCTCATGCTCCACGCTCCCATAAGCGAGTCCCTGGTCTCCAAGGTGAAGCTTGGCGACAAGATGAAGTTCGGCGTGGACGCCGTCGGAAAAAGCTACGAGGGCGAATTGAAGGAGATATCCAGGGAGGTGGACCCGCAAACCCGCAGCTTCATGGTCAAGATATGCCTCGGAACAGCCTCGGAGCTCATGCCCGGCATGTTCGGCCGCCTCGAGATCAGGACCGGAACGGAGAAGGCGCTCCTGATCCCGGAAACCGCCATAGTCCGCAGCGGACAGCTCGAGTATGTCGTCAAAACCGCGAAGGACGGCTCGCAGACCCGCGTCCTGGTCCGTTCCATCCCATCGGGAATCCCGGGCAGGCTCAAAGTACTCTCAGGCCTGGAAGCAGGGGATAGAATAGTAAATCCCTTATAAGGGATTTACCCGGCGTTCTCCCTGATCTTCGCGACCGCGCCCTTGTATCCAAGAGGCGACCTGAACACTGACGTGCCGGCAACCATCACGTTGGCACCCGCGGATGAGACCTGCTTCACGGTGTCGGCGTCAATACCGCCGTCAACCTCGACATGCGTGCGGAGCTTGTACTTCGAGATGTAGTCCCTTATGGTGCGGATTTTCGGAAG
>CAZGJP010000001.1:0-19595 GCA_964526605.1 uncultured Lentisphaera sp. | reverse complement strand
CTGTCCGCCGAACCCCGGCTCCACGGTCATCACCAGGACCATGTCGGTCTTCCTCAGCCAATGGATTATCTCCTCGGCGGCCGTGGCGGGCTTGACGCATATGCCAGCGCTGCAACCGGCCAAGGCTATCTCCTCGAAGACCTGGTCGGGATCATCGTCAGCCTCCACGTGGAAGGTGATGTGGTCGGCCCCGGCATCCGCAAAAGGACAGACGTATTTGAGCGGATTGCTTATCATGAGATGGACGTCGAACGGAAGAGTCGAGCACTTGCGCAACGACGAGACCACCGGCGGACCTATCGTGATGTTGGGCACGAAATGACCGTCCATCACGTCAACGTGGACGATGTCCGCCCCGGCATCCTCCGCGGCGGCGAGCTCATCCCCGAGCTTCGCGAAATCCGCGGCCAGAATCGAGGGGGCGATCAGGATACTGTCGTTCGGCAAACTTGAAATTTTTCTCTTCATGACCGCCTGAATCCGGATTTGCGTAACACTAGCGCGGCGCGGGAGAAAATCAAGGACCGCCGTCCACGGCAAGCCTCCTTTCGTCCTCGCCAAAACCTTCGCCACCGGATATCCTAACGTGGAGGCTCCCGCAGGGAATGCCCTCCCCCAGCCTCTCCGCCCACTCCACAAGCGCTATTCCATCAGGGTCGCACAATATCTCGTCCAAACCAAATGCGGATGCCTCGCCCCGGGAATTCAGCCTGTAGAGGTCTATGTGATATAGCCTGCATTTTCTCCCATCCCTTTCGAAAACGTATTCCTGGACTATGGCGAAGCTGGGACTGGTGACTGGCTCGGAGATGCCAAGCCCCCGCGCGAACCCCCTCGCGAAGACGGTCTTGCCTGCGCCAAGCTCCCCGTGGAGGGCGACTACGGAGCCAAGAGGCGTCCGACGGGCCAGGATGGCCGCGAATTCCGCAGTCTCCTCAGGCGACAGGCTTCTTGCCGTCTCTTCCATCGTCTCCGTCCTTCGGCAGCAGCATTATCTTCTGCCATATTTTGCTCGATATGCCGTTCGCGAGATTCTCCACGTCGCTCGCGGCGTTCACCGACTCGGCGTCGTCGAAGTCCTGGATGTATAGCGCGCATATGTTGCTCGTCAGGGAGAGCATCTCGCTGCTGTAGTCCAGATATCTTCCAAGCTCGAAGCATGTCATAGTCCGCCTCGGCGACGACGGGGTGTCCGTCCCTTTCACCAGAATGCGCTCCGGGTCCTTCGTGAGCTGGTGCATGTCTATCAGATGCGCCACGACCCTCAGCTCGTGGATGGCCTTCATGGCCCTCGCCCTCTTGAGCTTGCTCTCGATGGACATGAGGAAGAAGACCGCCGCGCCGGCGAGTATGAGTATGTTTATTCCGGCCTCGGTCATCTGGACTATTTCCGGCAGCTTCCCTCCCTCGAAACCCTTCGCGGCAAGACTGACGACGAAGAGCAGCAGCGCCGCGGAGAGGAATGCGACGGCCATTCCCGACATCACCCTGAGCGGGATTATGGGACGTGATATCCATCTCGAACGGCTCTCGGCGTTCCGGCTTATCTCCAGCAACTGCCGGGACAGCTTCTCCAGCCCGGAGCCCGGAAATCTCTCTCCGACGCGCTTGGAGAGGGCCTTCACCGTCTCGCTGATCAGCCTCGGTTCAAGCCTCCTGGTGCTGAACGCCGGATCATCGGCGCCGATCGCCGGACCCCGAACTTTTTTCGATTCGTCGCTCATTGCCTGCCTAGCTCCCATTTGAATGCTTTTTCCCGCCTCCGAAGTGGTCGAAGCCTCCTGCGAATCTCGCGAGGAGGTCTTCTCCGTCGGACGAGATGATGCTTCCCTTTGCGATTTTCGCGAAGCACCCGACGGGGGTGAGCCTGGTCCTGAACGGCCAGTTCCGGGTCAGAGCCCGGCTTCTTTCCTCGCGGACCGCGAATAGCAGTTCGTAGTCCTCGCCTTCTCCGAGGGCGGACTCGAGCGTCGCGCCCTTGCGGACTGGAATCATGGCCGTGTCGAGCCGGATTCCAAGTCCGGATGCCTCCGCCATGCGGCCCGCATCGAGCAGAAGGCCGTCGCTGACGTCAATCATTGTGTTCGTGTATCTTCCGGACAGGAATTCGGCCTCTTCCAGCCTCGGAGTGAAATCCAGGTGATGTCCGCTCTTGAACGAGTTCCCCGATTCTCCCGTTGCGAACAGGATGTCCCCGGGGCGAGCTCCGCTGCGCCTGCACAGCTTTTTCCGGGATGTCTCGCCGAAGAGGGACAGCGCCAGCACCGTATTCCCGCTCCGGGTGTTTCTCGCGATGTCCCCGCCGCAGACGCTCACCTTCCATCTCGAGGCCTCCCGCCCGAGGGCTCGGAAAAACTGTCCAAACCATTTCCCGCACTCCTCCTCCCCGCCAAGAGCCACAGTGCATAGCGCGAAGAGCCTGCCGGCTCCGCCGCATGCGGCAATGTCGCTTAGATTCCTCGCAAGAAGCTTCCTTGCGATTTTCGCAGGAGCCGTTCCTCTTTCGTAGTGGACGCCCTCGATCAGCTGGTCCGCAGTCCCGAGGAGCAGGAGTCCGCCGGCGGTCTCCACCGCCGCGCAGTCGTGTCCGGGGGCCAGGACGATGTTCCCGGCCTGTCCCAGATGCCCGAAGGCATTTTTCAGTATTTCATTTTCGGTCATTCCGGCGCGCACCGATTTGAAAGATTCGGAAAACCCGATATTTTAAGGCACTGACGCTAATATACTCGGAGCGGCTCAAGCCGCAACCCGCGTTTCGCAAAGATCCAACGAAAGGAAAGCATGCTCAGGACCGTATTTTTCCCCGACTCCTTCACGATGTTCTTCTGGGGCGTGGTCGTCCTCATGATGGCCGTCGCCACGGCCCTGCACATACTCTACAACAAACGCGAAGAGCCGGTAAGCTCGGTCCTCTGGCTCTTCATAGTGTTCACATTTCCCCTGGCCGGAATAGTCTTCTATCTGCTTTTCGGCGTGAACAAGGTCTACACCACCGGCGAGAGAGTGAAGGACGCGGCCGAGAAGCTGAGACGGGAAAAGAAGGAGCAGATGCATCCGGCGCTGAAGCGGCACATCGAGGTGCAGAGGAGATACGCATATTCGAAAATCTCAGGCTGGGACTACCCTAGGCACTGCAAGATGCTGGACAGGCTCCTCCCGGAATCGCTTCCGCTCGCAAGGAACAGCGTCGAACTGCTCATAGACGGGACCAAGGCATATCCAAGGATGCTTGATGAGATTTCAAAGGCGCGCAACAGCGTCCACTTGCAGTCCTTCATAATAATGGACGACGCCGTCGGCCGCGAGATATTAGACCTGCTCGAGAAAAAGTCGCGCCAGGGCGTGAGGGTCAAGGTGATATACGACAGGTTTGGCAGCCTCAAGGCGGGCCGCAGGCTCTTCAAGTTTGGCGGCGGCAATTTCCAGACGAGGCCGTTCTCCATCCTGAATCTCAGCAGACCCTTCGCCATACAGCTGAGGAACCACAGGAAACTCATGGTCATAGACGGGGACAGGGCCTTCGTTGGAGGCATAAACATAAGCTCGGACAACGACGACAAGTTTAGCGCGAAGGACAGATACATACATGACCTGCACTGCTTGATAAGGGGGCCTGCCGTCGGCGAGTTCCAATACGCCTTCCTCAACGACTGGCATTACGTCAGCGGGGAGGATATCACGAGCTTCATCAGCGGCGACCTATTCCCGCTGATCGAACCGCAGGGCGAATCCATGCTCAGAGTTGTGGCCTCCGGACCAGGGCAGTGCGACAACGGCACCGAGAGGATTTTCACCACGGCAGCCGCGACGGCCGACAGCTCGATATGGATAATGACCCCCTATTTCGTGCCGGACATCCCGTTCTGGAAGATGCTCTGCGCGGCGTCGGCCAGAGGTGTCGACATAAGACTGATAGTCCCGAGGAGGAACAATCACTGGTATGTCCAATACGCCACGGAAAACCTTTATCCCACGCTTCTCGACGCGGGGATAAGAATATTCCTCAAGAACGGGCCTTTCTCGCACGCGAAGGCGATGCTCGTGGACGGCTCCTGGGCCGTCATGGGATCAAGCAATTGCGACGTGAGAAGCTTCAAGCTCAACTACGAGCTGGACTTCATCGCCTCGGGAGGAGATTTCATGAGCGTCCTCCACAGCCAGTTCGCCGCCGAAATGAAGGATTCCACCGAACTCGACGTCTCCTACACCATCAACCGCGGATTCGCACACGAGATGCTCTGCCGCGCATCATCCCTCCTCACACCAGTGCTCTGAGATAATTAAATCCCCTTGGCAATCACCCAGCTCGGCTGGGGGGATTGGCAGGGGATTCGGGTCAACAGTTTCAATTCTCTATCGTCCACATCCGCAGGGGGATGCGCATAATCGTAATCGTTCACGCTTGAAAAAGAAAAAACATGATTTATCGTTAGTTTTAGATCTGGTGTTTTATTTACGCACCGTTCACGAAAAGAAACAATAAATCCGAGGGGGTTGCGATGAATGGCCTGGCGAAGCGTGTGGCGATGGGGATGTCTTTCATGTTCTGCCTTGCGTTTTTGGGGATGTCAGCGGAGTCTGGAGTTGACGCTGGGGCGCCGTTTGGTGTTCTGCCTCTTGTCCAGGAGATAGACTGTTCGGCGGAGAACGGCGATCTTCTTTTCGTGGAGTTTCCGAAGGGAGCGAGCAAGGTGGAGGAGATACTTGGCAGGAAGTGCCGTGTTCTGGGCAAGGATGGCGAGTGCAAGTATTTCGCCTACAGGGTTGGCGAGGGGAAGGGGCTCAAGGCCGGGGCGGGCTATATCTTGAGCGTGGAGTTTCCGGACGATGTTCCGCGCAGTGTGTTCATCTGCAACTGGGGATTCGAGACGGCAGCCGGCTTCCACACCGGGACGACGGTTGGTGACGCCTTGATGGGGAGATACACGAACAGCAATCCCGAGTCGCTGCAGGTTCCGCAGTCGGGCAAGTTTCTCCAGTGGCGGCAGTATTTCCATCTATACGACCGCTTTCCGGAGATCAAGCGCTCGAGGGGGCAGCAGGTCCGTCCGTTGCTCCCGGAGAACGGGTTCTGGGTTGTTGTCGCGCAGCTTCAGGACTGGAACGATCCGACGTCGGCCGGTGCCGCGGTCTCGAAGATACGGCTCTTCGAGGTTCCCGAGCCTGAGAAGCTCCATGTGAAGATAAACTATCCGCCGGAGGGTCTCCCGAGGAGGCATCTGTTCTTCCGCGAGGAGATGGCCGACGGGGTGATCGGATACGGGCACAAGCCCGAGGAGCAGGTTCCGGAGCTTCGCGGAATAGATGACAGGGTGAAGTTCTACGAGTACAAGGTTTGGCAGATGAAGATGCTCGGGCTCAACACCTTCTGCAAGGATCTTCTGGAGTTCGGGCACAACCAGGGCTGGGACAGCGCGAAATATGGCGGCAGCGCCTGGTACAACCAGTCCAGCGATCCCGCCTTCTGGGACAGGATAGTCGAGATGCTGTCGAAGCACGGGGATTTGACTGTGATGCCATACTACGAATACGCCGGAAGCATTGGCCAGGACAAGAAGCTGGCGATAGGCTCGCAGAGGCGATGCGATACTCTGCAGGGCGGGAAGGACTACACCCACATCGAATGGGTGCACAAGACGAATGCGGACCTGACGGATCCCGACTTCATCGAGGATGCAAGCAGGGTTCTGGAGGTGACGATGGCGAAGCACAAGGACAAGGTGAAGTTCCTTGGCGCCTGGTTCAGGCCGCGTCCCGAGGCCAATCCGATAAGCTTCAACCAGAAGGCCATAGATATGTTTTCGAAGGAGGCGAATGGTGGGGCCAGGATATCGCGTTCAAGTTTGGACGCGGACAAGGATCTGCTTGAGAAATACTATTCGTGGTGGTTCGGCAAGCGCAGGGATTTCAATGTCGCGATGCGGGACTACCTGAGGAAGAATGTCGCTCCCGACGCCGTGTTTTTCTACACCTGCGATTCGAGCGAGGGTGGTTATTCGCTCTCTTCGGAGCAGACGGGCAAGGGCCAGAAGGAGCATTGGAAGTGGAAGCGTGTGGTGCTGACGGACCAGTTCGAGAAGTGGCAGGATATTATCAATGGTCTGGACGCGAAGAAGTTCGGCATGTTCAAGGCCTTCCCCTACGACAAGGCCGTGGCCGAGGATCTATATCTGGACGTCCTGCTCAAGGGACATGGGACCTGGGGCAAGTTCGAGTGGCAGCATGCGTGTCCGAAGAACGACCCTGGGAATTACAAGGGCATCGAGGGGGTCATGCTCACATACACCTTCAACAAGCTCTTCACCGTGGCCTCCGAGAAGGCCATGGACGAGTTCCGGACGAAGGGCGGTTTGGCGATGGCGCGGCATTACTTTTTGAACGAGAACGAGATGGTGGTGAACAAGGACGACATTCTTGGATACTTCGTTGCGGACATGGAAAGGGCGGGAGCATACTCGATGCTTGCGGAGGCGCGGGCTCTGGCAAATGGCGACCCGAGATACATCGCATATCTTTTCGGCAACAGCTTCTCGAGGGGATTTCCCGAGTATGTGCGGGACTTCAACGCGGCGTTCCTGTCGCTGCCGGCTCTCCCGAGCAGCAAGCTGAGTGGCGCCTCGAAGGATCCCGAGCTGGTCGTTAGATCCATTCCGGCAGGGGAACATGGTCACTATTTCGCGGTGATAAACACCGGGATGGCCCAGAAGAGCGGAGTCGAGGTCGTAATTCCGGCGAAGGGAGCCGCGGTGAACGCCGCGACAGGCGCCGGGATCGAACTGAAGGACGGGAAGCTCATCCTCGGGAACCTCTATCCCGGACAGGTGGTTTCGGTGAAGGTGAAGTGAGGGAAAACGTGGAGGAGGGAAATGAACTGGGAACGATTGAATTCGCCGGAATTCGAAAAGTCCGCCGGGATCTGCGAAGGGGTTTGTCTCCTGCCGATGGGAGTGATTGAAAAGCACGGGGACCATCTGCCGCTGGGACAGGACGCGATCTATGTCCACAAGGTCTGCACCATGGCTGCGGAGAGGGAGGCCGCGATGGTATTTCCCCTCTTCTATTTCGGCCAGATAATGGAAGGCAAGATGGTTCCCGGCACGATCTCGCTCGGCTCTGATCTCCTGATGCCGCTCCTCGAAAGAGTCTGCGATGAAATCTCCCGCAATGGATTCAAGACCATCCTAGTCGTCAACGGGCATGGCGGCAACAGTTCTATGCTCGGCTATTTCCTCTTTTCCCTGCTGGACAAGAAAAAGGACTACATGGTTTACGTCACCGATCCACCGCACTGCGGCATGGCCGAGAAGACATCCGGCGTCTTCACCGCCAAGATAGACGGACACGGCGGGGAAAAGGAGACAAGCTGCATGCTGCATCTCTTCCCCGACCTTGTGAAGATGGAAAAATACGGCGCCTATGGGCGCCCTTTGAAACGGGACTTGAAATTTGCCGAGGCTGGCATCCGGTCCGGAGTCTGGTGGTATGCCAACCATCCGGAACATTTCAGTGCGGACGACACCCCGTGCACTCCGGAGAAAGGCAGGATATTCGTCGAGGCGCATGTCGAGATGCTCGTCGGACAGATAAGACTCTTGAAGAGGGATAGATCCCAGGAAGCGCTTTACCGGGAATATCTTGAGAGATCGGAAAGGCCGAGGAACAACGCCAGCCCCGGTGGAGCCCCGGACGCGTCCGTCATTGAAGCATCCTGACCGCTATGCCCTTTCCCGCAAGGAAGGTCTTCACGTCGGAGACAGTGTGCTGCCCGAAGTGGAATATGCTGGCGGCCAGGACTGCGTCGGCTCCGCCGTCGAGCAGGACTTCTGCCATGTGCCCGAGGCTTCCGGCTCCGCCCGAGGCGATGACCGGAATGTCGAGCGAGGACGATACCGCCTTGTTGAGCGGGATGTCGTAGCCGCTTCTGGTTCCGTCGCAGTCCATGCTCGTGAGCAGGATTTCCCCTGCGCCAAGCCTCTGGACTTCCTCCGCCCACCCGACGGCATCGAGCTCTGTCGCTCTCCTGCCGCCATGAGTGTAGACCTTCCAGGAATTCGCTGAAGAACCCCTTTTCGCGTCAATGGCCACGACTATGCACTGGCTTCCGAAGACTTCCGCCCCTTCGCGGACTATTTCCGGGTTGAGAATGGCGGCGGTGTTCAGCGAGACCTTGTCGGCCCCGGCGTTGAGGATTCGCCTCATGTCGGCGATGTTGCGTATTCCGCCGCCGACGGTGAGGGGGATGAAGACCTGTTCGGCCGTCCTGCGGACTATGTCCGCCATCGTGTCGCGCCCGTCGCTGCTGGCGGTGATGTCGAGGAAGACCAGTTCGTCTGCGCCCTGCCTGTCGTATTCCTTCGCCGCCTCGACCGGATCTCCGGCGTCGGCGAGGTTGACGAAGTTCACCCCCTTGACGACTCTTCCGCCTGTCACGTCGAGGCATGGGATTATTCTTTTTGTGAGCATTTGGATATGGTCTTCTCTCCCTCGCCGAAGGCGCGGAGGTTGATATCGAGGACTTTTTCCTTTCTGGCGAAGGCCTTTCTGATGGCTTTCAGGAATGCGCTTCTTGAAATTCTCCTCATAAACACGGACATTGCGCCGAGCATGAGAGTGTTTGCGATTCTCGCGTCGCCGAGGTTCTTTGCGATCTCCGAGGCGTTCATGCCGATCATGCGGCAGTTGGCTGGTTTCTCCCCGAGGGAGACGACGTTGTTCTCGTCGTAGATCATGGTTCCGCCGTCCTCCATGCCGTTCTTGAACTTGTCCATGGCGAGCTGGCTGAATATCATCATCAGGTCGGCTTTCTCGACGATTGGCGACGGGATCTTCCTCGACGAGACGACCACCGAGCAGTTGGCCGTGCCTCCTCTCATCTCGGGGCCGTAGGAAGGCAGCCAGGTCACTTGGAATCCCTGCTGGTGCGCGGCCTCCGCTATCATGAGACCCATGCTCAGTATCCCCTGCCCCCCGAATCCGGCGCATTTTATCTTGAATATGAAGTCATCGGCCGGGGCCGCACCGGCGCCCAGCTCGTCGTCCTGCGGATAAAGAATATCCTTCACGATGGCCTTGTCGTATTCCGGCGTCGCAGGCGTCTTCGGATTCCTGTCCGCCCCAACATCCTTGTATCTCCCAGGCGGAAAGTACGCGATCATCTTCTCCTGTATCCACTTGTCGCTCTCCTCGGCGCTCATCTTCAGGTTGACGGGGCATGCGGACAGGAACTCGACGAGGGAGAAGCCCTTCTTATCCTTCGTGTAGGAAAAAGCCTTTCTTAGGGCGGCTCTGGCCTTGCGTATGTTCGCAGGCGTGTTGAGAGCCACGCGCTCGACGTAGACCGGCGAGTCGAGGGCGGAGACCATCTCGCATATCTTCATCGGGTAGCCCTCGTTCTCTATGCTCCTGCCATAGGGGGATGTCTGCGTCTTCTGTCCGGGAAGGGTCGTGGGCGCCATCTGGCCTCCAGTCATCCCGTATATGGCGTTGTTCACAAAGAGGACCGTGATGTTCTCGCCCCGGTTCGCCGCCTGTATGAGCTCGTTGAGGCCTATGGCGCCGAGGTCGCCGTCGCCCTGGTAGCAGACCACGTTGAAATCAGGGCGCGACCGGACTATTCCAGTCGCCACGGCGGGTGCCCTGCCATGGGGGACGGATATGCCCGGGGCGTCGAAGTAGTAGTAACCGAAGACGGAGCAGCCCACCGGCCAGACCATTATGGTGTTCTTCTGCATGCCCAGGTCGGACAGGGCCTCGGCGATCAGCTTGTGCAGGACTCCGTGCCCGCAGCCCGGGCAGTAGTGCATGTTCGTCTTTATCTGTCCGGGCCTGCGCTCGAAGACGTCGAAGAAGGCGCCGGGTTTTCCGAAGACGGCCTTCCTCATGGGGCACCTCCTTGGAGGACCTTTCTGCAGAAGGACTCGATCTCCGTTTCCGAAGGCATGTTCCCGCCCATGCGCGAACAGAGGTGGACCGGCCTCCTGCACGAGATCGCGAGGCGGATGTCGTCTATCATCTGGCCGTTGCTGAGCTCGACGCTGACCAGATGCAAAGCCTTCTCGGCGGCAAGGTTGATCTCCCGCGTCGGAAAGGGAAAAAGCGTGGTCGGGCGCAGGAGCCCGGCCTTCACGCCGTCCCTGCGCAGGTTGGACACTGCGTTCTTCGCGATTCTCGCGCTTATGCCGTATGCGACCAGGACGATTTCCGCGCCGTCGGTCATGAATGATTCGCATCTCTGCTCGTTCGCGGCTATCTCCGAGTATTTCCTCTGGAGATTGATATTGACGGACTCCAGGTCGTCGTGCTCGAGGAATATTGATGTCACGTAGTTGGCGCGGTCCGGCGCGGTGAGAGCCCACTCCGGGGATTGTCTTTTCTCTCGCGGCGGAGGGAGCTTCACCGATTCGAGCATCTGTCCTATCACGCCGTCCGAGAGCACATAGACCGGCGTCCTGTATTTCTCCGCGAGGTCGAAGGCGAGATAGGTGAAGTCGCACATCTCCTGGGGAGAGTCCGGCGCCAGCACTATGCACTTGTAGTTTCCGTGGCCCCCGCCCTTGACCACCTGGTTGTAGTCGCCCTGTTCCGGGCCGATGTTGCCAAGTCCGGGACCTCCGCGCATGATGTCAACTATCACCCCCGGCATTTCACTCGTCGCCATGTATGACACGCATTCCTGCTTGAGGCTTATGCCGAGTCCGGAGGACGCGGTCATCGCGGTCCTCCCCGCGGCCGCCGCGCCGAAGACCATGTTTATGGCGGCTATCTCCGACTCGGCCTGCAGGAAGACTCGTCCTAGCTTGGGGAATAGCAGGGCGGCGCTGTGGGCGATCTCGCTGGCCGGCGTTATCGGATACCCGAAGAAGCAGTCGCATGAAGCCAGAAGGGCTCCGTATATCACCGCGTCGTTGCCCTTGAGCAGGATTCTCATTTCCCTTTCTTCTGGCATCTCTCTTTTTTCTCCTTCTCCTTCTCCGGCGCGTCCAAGTCGGGACGGCCGTCTTCAAGATAGATGGTGATGGCCCCGGGCTCGGGGCATGAATAGAAGCAGCTTCCGCATCCGGCGCAGGAGCCCTCGACGCAGACCGCGTATCTGAATCCGTAGCTGTTGATGCTCGCGCCCATCTTCAGTATCTTCCTCGGGCAGGCGACCACGCACTTGCCGCAACCCTTGCACTGCTCCGGGGCTATCACGGCCACGAAGCGGGAGTCGTTCCTCTTCTCCTTCAAAGGCGGAAACCTCCATCTTTTGTAAAGATTCACTGGACTATGTCGTCCTTGGGACGTTGCCAAGCTTGTCCGCCCTTATGGCGGGCCCACGTCTCCAGTGAATCTTTACATCTTCGCGTTTTATTTTGGTACGGATTCTGTAAACGAGAGTAGTTCACTGAATACGTACCGGCTGAAGACGAAAGGTCGCTACGATGGCGTCCTACTTGTCTTCTTTCTGGAAGAACGAGAGGAACCCGACGTCGCGGCCGTCCTTCTCCGACCTCATCTTCCTCAGAGCGGTAGTCTTGGTCACCTGGAAGGTGGCCTCCTCCAGCAGCGCGTCGTATTTATGCTGCAGATGCTGCTTGCCAGTGTCGCTGGAGACCAGGAAGGGCTTGTCGCTTATCAACAGCACGGTCTGTCCGAGACGGACGTGGTCGCCGACCTTCGCCTCGACGCGCGACGTGATCGGGTCGTTGTTCAGCTTCGTCCCGTTCGTGCTGCTGTTGTCCTCGACAAAGACCTTGTCGCCCTCGACTATCACCCGGCAGTGGAGGCGCGACGCCTTCTTGTCGAATATGCAGATCTTGCTGCTGTCGCTCCTGCCGATGCTGTTCTCGCCTTCCTGCAGGGGGAATTCCTCTCCCTTGTTCATTCCGCTCAAACACACCAGTTTAGGCATATGGAACACTCCGGAAAAATTATTAGCCACTCATGGCCAAATCGAAAGTGCTAATATTCCATGCGGAAGGCTCAAAGTCAAATGCCCGGGACTAAAAAACATTTTTTTTAGATTGTTTTTTCGCAAGGTGCAAATATCTTACGGCTTATTCGAAGGAATCCAAGGGCGAATTCAATACAATAAAAAATGGAGAGATACGATGAGGATCGTCAACTTCAGCGCGGGCCCCTCGATGCTTCCGACAAAGGTGATGGAAAGGGCGCAGGGCGAATTCTGCGACTACGGCAAGACCGGATGCGGCATCATGGAGCTGTCCCACAGGGGATCGGAGTTCACCGCCGTCATCGAGCGAGCCGAGGCGAACATACGCCAGATCATGCAGATACCCGACGGATACTCCGTCTGCTTCATACAGGGCGGGGCGAGCCTCCAGTTCGCGATGATACCGATGAACTTCCTGAAGCCAGGATCCTTCGCCGAATACGCCGACACCGGGAGCTGGTCGAGCGCCGCGATCAAACAGTCGCAGTTTTTCGGAGACACGAGGGTGGTCGCCTCCAGCAAGGACACTAAATACGACAGGATTCCCGGCCTCTCCACTTGGAAGACCAGCCCCGAGGCCGCCTATCTGCACATAACCAGCAACAACACCATATTCGGAACGCAATACTCCAGCTTCCCCGATTCCAAGACACCTCTTCTGGCGGACATGTCCAGCGACATCATGTCCAAGAGGGTGGACGTGAGCAAGTTCTCACTGATATACGCCGGGGCCCAGAAGAACCTCGGTCCCTCGGGCGTGGTCGTCGTGATCATGAAGAACGACTTCGCCGCGAAGGCCGCGGAGAAAGTCCCCACGATGCTGAAATATTCGACCTACATCGAGCAGAAGTCGCTCTACAACACCCCTCCGACCTTCGGGATATACATGATTGCGCTGGTCACCGACTGGATAAAGGAGATCGGCGGACTGGCCGAGATGGAGAAGATCAACAACGCCAAGGCGAAGCTCATCTACGACAAGCTCGACTCGAGCAAGCTCTACAGGACCCCGGTGCAGAAGGACAGCAGGTCGGCCATGAACGTCGTCTTCACCCTGCCCAGCGAGGAGCTCGACGCGAAATTCCTCAAGGAGGCCAAGGCCCAGGGACTGATCGGGCTGAAGGGGCACCGCTCCGTCGGCGGAATGAGGGCGAGCATATACAACGCAATGCCGATCGAAGGCGTGAAGAAGCTCGTCGAGCTCATGGACTCCTTCGAAAAGGCCAATGCATAAGGTCGAGGCAAGATGGTGGAGCGCCGCGCCCGCAGGGGATGTCCTCTGCGGGCTCTGCCCGCGCCAATGCCTCGTCCCGGACGGGGGAACCGGCTTCTGCTCGGCCAGAAGGAACTTCTCCGGAAAGCTCTTCTCCATATCGTATGGACGCCCGGTCGCCATCCATGTTGACCCCATCGAAAAGAAACCCCTGAAGAAATTCCTCCCCGGAACAAGCACCTTCTCAATCGGATGCTACGGATGCAATCTCTCATGCCTGTTCTGCCAGAACCACCACCTCTCAAGAGGCGTCTACGGAGACGACGAGACGACGGAGTTCGTCATGCCGGAACGGATGGTCGAGATGGCCCTCGGCCAGAAATGCGCCTCGGTCGCCTTCACATACAACGAACCCGTCACCTGGGCCGAATACATGGTGGACATCGCGAAAATCGCAAAACGCTCGGGCCTGGCCACCGTGATGGTATCGAACGGATATGTCTCGCAAGCCGCGGCCAAGGACATATTTCCATCCATAGACGCGGCCAACATCGACATGAAGGGGTTCTCCGAGGATTTCTACTCGCGCCTGGCCACCGCCTCCCTCCAGCCCGTGCTCGAGGCGATGATTCTCTATCATTCGCTGGGGAAACACCTCGAGATAACCAATCTGGTGATCCCGGGCGAGAACGACAGCCCGGAAATGATAGATGCTTTCCTCGACTGGACCGCCCGGAACCTCTCGAAGAAAGTCCCCATCCATTTCACCGCATACCACCCGGACTACAAATTCCGCTCATCCCCGCCTACTGCGCCCGAGACGCTGCGCAAAATCAAGACCATCGCGGAGAAAAAAGGCTTCTCCAACGTCTTCCTCGGAAACATCATCTGATCCGCAACGCCGGACCCAAAGCGCATCAATGATGGGAGAATATCCTTTCCGGTGCGTGGTATAGGGCGACCTTCAATTCGTTCGCCCGGGCTATCACCTCTGCGTCCTTTATCGAGCCGGGAGGCGACACGATGGCGGTGATTCCAGCCTTCGCCGCCACCTCCACGCCGTCCGGGAAGGGGAAGAAGCCGTCGCTGGCCATGACCGCGCCGCCGAGCTTCTCCCTGCCTGTGTATTTCGCGTGGAACTTGGCTATCGCCTGCTCTATCGCGCCCACCCTGTCCTGTTCGCCGGTGCCGACTGAAAGCGTCTGGCCGTTCTTCATTATCACCACGCCGTTCGAGCGGACGTTGATGTTGACGTACCATGCCGCGACGAGGTCGTCGAGCTGTGAGTCGGTTGCCTTGAACTGGGAAGAGACCACGCCGAGGGTCTTGCTCTCTCCCTGGGCGGGCTTGAGGTCTTCAGGACCGCGGACATTCGTGAGCAGCGGCTGGGCGACCACGAGGGAGCCGTCGGCGAGAACCTTCATCGTCTCGTAGCCTTCCGTATCGTCCCCCGTGAATGCGGGAATCGAGGAGATGTCTCCACAGAGCAGAATCCTGATGTGCCTGTTGAGCTTGAACTTCTCCCCGTCCTTGAATACCTTGAGCGCGTCGTGGGTGAATGCCGGTGCCACCACGCATTCGACGAAGGTCCCCATTATCTCCGCAGCCGTCTCGGCGTCCACCTTGCGGTTGAACGCGATCGCGCTTCCAAACGCCGCGCGGCTGTCGCAGTCGCGCGCCTTCACATAGACATCCTTCAGCGTCTCGTCCCCGGTCTGCACGGCCGCTCCGCTGGGGTTCACATGCTTCATCACGGCGCAGGCGGGCCTTTTGAAGAACTTGACTATGTTCAGGGCGTATGATATGTCCTCCAGATTCGTCTGGGAAAGCCCGCTCTTGCCCGTTTTCAAGACCTTCATGCCGCCTATCGGGGACGACTTGCCCTCCTGCCTGTAGAACGCCGCCGTCTGGTGGGGATTGGTCCCGTAGCGGAGGTCTTCCGCCTTCACGTATATCCTTCCCGCCACGCCGATCTTCTCCGGGTAGTTCCCGGTATTCTTGCTCAGATAGCTGTTGCGGCTTAGCTCCTTGCTCATATCCTTCCAACTCCTTTTTGGTTTGCGAATCCGGTGAATTTACGATAAGAGGGCGATTTTTCAACAGCAACGGCGTTTTTTGGGCGAATATTTCTCCAGAATCCGCCAAGTCCGACTTGATTTCCTGCTTCTCGACTGCATTGTTTAGCTCTACTTCAAAAAAAACACAACCCCCAAAAAATCCATGGAGAACGAGAAGATGAAGAATTGGAAGCTCACGACTGCAATAGCCGTAACCGCCGTCGCCACTGCGGCGCTGGCCTTCCTCTACGGCAAGGACGAGGATAAGACGGAACAGCCCGGGCAGGAGAAGAAGGCTGAAATCAGCTGGGACTTCCTTCCCGAGGTGATCGCCACCTACGGAGACAAGAAGATCACCCGCGACGAATTCGTAGGGCTGATCAAGGAGATCTCATCCTCCTTCCCCGGCGGGCCTAGCTCCGAGAACCTAAACCCGGACGTCATCAAGGCCATCGCACCGCAAATAGCCAAGACCATGATTGACAAGAAAATCCTCCTCGACATGGCCGAGGCCGACGGAATAAAGCCGAGCCCCGAGCTCTTCGCGCAGGAATTCGACGAGTCCATGAAGAGCGCGCCCCAGGACAAGATCGCCCAGTTCAAGGAGGCTCTCGCAACCGAAGGCAAGACAATCGAAAGCTACAGGGACGAACTTGCCAAAACCCCCATCGCCCAGGAGGACACCGCCATAAACCGATGGATAAAGACCAAGGTCTCCGCATCCATCTCCGTCCCGGAGGAGGAAGCGAAGAAATACTACGACGAACACCAGGACAGCTTCACGAAGGACGAGTCCGTAAACGCCTCCCACATACTCATAAAGAGCAAGAGCGGTAGCGAGGAGGACATGGACGCCGCGAAGAAGCGCTGCGGGGAGATAAAAAGCGACATTGACGGAGGAAAGACCAGCTTCGAGAAGGCCGCGGAGGAATTCAGCGACTGCCCGAGCGGGAAGAGCGCGAAGGGAAATCTCGGCGAATTCGGCAGGGGGAAGATGATCAAGGAGTTCGAGGACGTGGCCTTCGCCATGAAGACCGGCGAACTCTCCGATCCCGTCAAGACAATCCACGGATACCACATAATCAAGCTCCTCGGGCACAGCGACAAGACCACGACCCCATACGCCGAAGTCGGCGGAAAGATTTCGGACTACCTCAAGCAGGACCAGGTCGAGAGAAAAGTCAAGGACATGCTCGACAAGAAGAAGGCCGAGCTGAACGTCAAGATAAACCTGCCGGAATCCAAAATGCCGACCATGCCGATGCTCCCGCCCGAATCAATCCAGAACGCAGAACCGGAACAGGCCCCGGCCAAGGAGGGGAAATGATAAGGACAACGATCGCATCGCTCTTCGCCGCAATCGCGCTCTGCTCCTCGTCAAGCCTCCTTTCCCAGGACGACAGCGCCGCGACGGCTGAGAAACTCCTGCGGACTTTATGGGACTCAATGAAGGCCGGGGACATGGAAGGCATCGGCAAGACCATGGCCCCCGGATTCCAGTCCGTCCACCAGGACGGCTCCATGGGGAGCGAAGGAGAACTGGCCCTGATCAAGGGGCTCAAGATCGAAAGCTACTCCCTCAGCGACGTGAAGGCAAGCGAATGCGGCTCCACCATCGTCATCTCATACAAGGTCTCCGTGGAGGAGAGCATCGGGGGAAAGAGGCTTTCCAAGAAGCCGGCGCCAAGGCTCAGCGTCTTCGTGAAGACCGAAGAAGGCTGGAAATGGCTCGCCCACGCGAACCTGAAATCCCTCGACGATCTGAAAAAATAGCCCGATGAACCAGAAAGGGACGGACAGAAAAAAACTCAAACCGCTTCTAAGGGCCGTCCTATATCCGCTTGCCGGAATCGCGCTCGCCGCCATTCTCGCCGCAATCGCCTTCGATCTGATCGGACTGCCTGGATTCCTCGAGGACATCGTGCGGAGGAAACTCGCCGAGAAGGGCCTATCCATGAGCTTCGACAACATCAAGGCCGGAGCGGTGAACGGACTCTCCTTCGAGAACGTCAAGTTCAAATACCAATTCTCCGGCGCAGACATCCGTTTGGAGGCCAGAAAGATACGCATCTCGACGGACTACCTTCCCGACCTCGACCTCAAGCTGACCGACGTGGAGGTCATGGACGGCTCCGCCACCGTCGAGACGAAGAGCGAGGCGGAACGATCCAGAAGCATAGTCCTCGGCCATGTCAACGCCAGTGCGGCTCTCTCGGAGAACCTCCTGGATCTTGAATATCTCAACTTCATGGCGGGCAACATCCCCTTCTCCATGTCGGGAAAGATAAGGAACTTCAAGATGCGGAAGCTGTCCATACCCGGTCCGAAAGCGCCCGGGAAGGAAAAGCCGGAACAGCCCCGTGAGACGAAAAGTCTGGAACTGCCCTTGGCCGCGCTGCGGAAATTCCTCGAATACAACGACGACAGATCCTCCCTCGATGTCTCCTTCGATCTGGACTTGGACAAGGGAGGAATGACGTCGGCGTCCGCCGAATTCAAGTCCCCCTCCATGAGAATACCGGAGGCCGAACTGAGAAACCTCGGACTTAAGGCCGAATTCGAGATCGAAAATGAACCCGGTGGACCACGTCCGGCTTTCTCCCTGAAAACCTGCGCCGCCGTCTCCTCGTTCCGCTTCCGCGACCTCGAATTCGGAAGGACCGACGCCTCCGCGAAATTCGCGAATTCCAGCCAGAACCCGTCGAGGATTTGCTTCGAAGGGCTCAAAGTCTCCATGAAGGACGGCGCATCCATCGAGGCAGATGGAACTTTCGACCACCTGTCGAGAGACTTCGACGCGAGATTCTCCCTGGACCTAAAGTCCCTCGACCCAGCCTCGCCATTCGTCAGGAGCCTACCTCTTGGAGACATCCGCCTCGCGAAGAACGCAAATTCGCTCTCGGCAAAGGGACATGCCAAGGGAAATCCCGGAAACCCGGCCTCGGTCGAGGCCGACACCAGCATATCGGCCTCGGGCCTCATCTTCAGAAACCTCCAAATACTGGACGCATCCACCAGGCTCTCCCTCCGGAACTCCCTGCTGAAATGCCAGGACATCTCGATATCCCTCGACAACGAGAGGAAAATCAATGGCGACATCGAGTATTCAATCCCGGGAAAGGCCCTGCAGGCCGACTTCGGATGCTCGGGCAAGCTCGACTACCTGTTCTCCCCCGAATTTCTCGGAGTCGACGAGAAGGACGTCGAATTCTTCTCCTCCCTCCGCTTCTCCACGAACCCCCTCGAAAGCAAGATGCTGGCCAACGCATTCGTCTCGTTCGCCGGAGACAAGACGATTTTCTTCGGCAAGGCCTCCCTCGCCGCGGCCAACGTCCACTTCGAGGGAATGACCATGGACTCCATCTTCTGCGAGACGATCGCATCCTCCGACGGAATCATCGCGATTACCTCCCTCAAAATAGCCCAGGGACGCAACTCCGCCAGAATGTCCATGCTGATTGACGACTACATCAGGGACCT
This sequence comes from uncultured Lentisphaera sp., assembly GCA_964526605.1. Lineage (GTDB taxonomy): Bacteria > Verrucomicrobiota > Lentisphaeria > Victivallales > GWF2-50-93 > DYMC01. The sequence goes on along the minus strand of CAZGJP010000001.1, from coordinate 913 downwards.
TGGCGCACCCCCTCCCCCGGAGCCAGCGGACAAGGGCGAACTGCAAAGACGTCCCCACATGAAATTCTCCGTCCAGAGCGACCTCGAGGGAGACAATCTCCTCAGGCTCTTCCTCCCAAAGGCGAAAATGGAATGGCTCGACTTCTCTGGGCCCACCTGCGCATCGCTCAAAGGAACGATTGATTTCCACCATGCGGGCGCCAGCTCGCTCTCGGGCCAAGTCTCCAACGCCTCCCTATCCGCCGCGAAGATCAAGGCCGGGAACGCCTCGGCATCCATCTCCTTCGAAAACGAAATCCTCCTCCTGAAGAACCTCAAGGCCGACTTCTACGGAGGCAGCCTCTCATGCAACATCGCCCACGACTTCAGCCGCAGAACAGGATCCGTCGAATGCAAGATAGACGAGGCGCAGATCTACGCACTGCTGGACGACCTCCGCGGACAGGACAACCCGAAATACGCCGGCAAGCTCCGCCTGTCCGCGTCAAGCACCTACAGAAGCGACAACACATCAACGCTCCTGGATGGAAACGGATCCATGGACCTGACAGAATGCAAGATACTCGACATCCCGGTCCTCTTCGAACTCGTGAAGGCCGTCGGAAACAAGATACTCGACAGGGAATGGGCCGAGATAAACGCAATCTCCGCGGACTTCAAGCTCAAGGACACCAGAGTCTCCTCCGACAACATCGAGTCCAACGGAAACGTCATCGCCCTCCACGGATACGGACACTACGACTGGAACAGCGACTACTGCGACTTCAACGTCAGGGTCAAACCCCTCCAGCAGCTCTTTCCCTTCAGGATGCTCTCCTTCGTGACAGACCGCCTCCTCTCCATAATCGAAGCCAGATACGTCGGAGGAAAAGACGAAAGGCGCTGGCTCCCGTCCACCGGACTACTGGGAAAA